>NZ_JBFAZA010000011.1:0-133904 GCF_040681595.1 Amycolatopsis sp. NPDC051716
GTCATCACTGAGGATCAGCTCGACCTTGGACCGTCCACGACCCGCCATCACCGCATCCTACAATTAGATAGCGAACTTCAGGCGCAGGACACTAGTCCCAGCGCGTCGAGGCGTAGACGACGATGTTGTCGCGGTAGGAGCGTTTCGCCGCGTCGAAGCTGCCGCCGCAGGTGATGAGCCGCAGCGCGCTGCCCGGCGCGGGCCCGTACACGGCGTCCGTCGGGAACGCGTCCTTCGGGTAGCGCTGGACGGCGTCCACGACGAACCGCGTCTCGAGGCCGTCCGAGCGCGCGACGAACACCTGGTCGCCCTCGTGCAGGTCGCGCAGCCGGAAGAACGGCGCCGGGCCGGCCCGGGAGTCGACGTGCGCGGCGATCACCGCGGGGCCCGGGTCGCCCGGCACCGGGCCGGCGGCGTACCAGCCGACGTCCTCGAACCGCGCGGGCGCTTCGAGCTGGTGGGCGGCGCCCAGCCCGAGCGGGACGAGCGCGGCCGCGTCGACGCCGATGGCGGGGATGCGCAGCCGCAGCGGGCGGACGCCGGCCGCGGCGGGCAGCGGCTGCGGCCCGCTCGCGGCCGGCGGAGCCACTGACGAGGCCGGGACGGCGGGTGGCGGCGCGACCGGGGCCGCCGGGGCCGCCGAGCAGCCGGCGGCCAGCACGGCCACGACGAGCAGCGCGCCGGCGTCAGCGCGCACGAGCCGCCCGGCGCCCCACGAGGAGCGCGGCCAGCAGCCCGGCGGCCGCCGCGAACACCGGCCACAGCGGGGTGGACCCGGGCGCGGTGCCGCCGCCCCCGGTCTCGACGCCGAGCTTCGGCGGTTCGGGCAGCGACGCGCCGTCGGGGAGGGGGTTCGCCTTCAGCGCGCCGGCGTTCTCGGTGACCAGCAGCGACGTGGACGACCCGGCCTTGACGTCGACGTCGGCGGCCGACTTGACCGAGCCGCCGCTCAGCTGCAGCGGCCACCGTCCTTCCGGGACGTCCACATAGGACGACGTCTGGCCGTACGCCGCGTCCTTCGCGATGGTGACACCCTGCGGTCCCGCCACGGTGACCGGCGCGATCGCCGCCGACCCCTGCACGACCCGGACGCGGCCCTTGCCCGCGGCCGGCGGGGTGAGGTCGTCGGTGACCAGGTCGCCCTTGAGCGTGCCGTCCGGGCCGTTCGCGAAGACCAGCAGCGAATAGGCGTTGCGTTCGGCGACCTCGATCGTCGCCGACAGCGCGGGCGGCGTGGCGGGTGCGGCGTCGGCGGGCCGCATCGAGAGCGTGTACTTGCCGGGGCCGAGCGACGAGTACGGCGTGACCGCGCCGTAGCCGGCCTTGCGGATGACGACCTTCTCGGCCTGGCCGAAGGGCGCGAAGTAGATGTCCACCGGCGGCACCTTCGGCGACAGGTGGCCGACCCGGATCCAGCCGACGCCCGGGCCGGGGCCGGTCGCCGCCTCGGCCGTCACCGGCGTCAGCGCGACGAACAGGAGGGCTGCGGCGGCCAGCCCGCCGGGTCTGAGGAGGAGGGTGCGCATGGGAGGGGCCTTTCACCGTCAGGGGGAGGAGAACGGGACCAGCAGTCCCGGGGGTGCGAACAGCGGGTACGTGACGAGCACGCCGCCCGCGGTGCGGGCGACCGAGGACGGCCGGAACAGGTCGCGCTGGCCGGCGTAGAACGCCGCCGCGCCGTCCGCGCCGCCGGTCAGGAGCACCCGGCGGCGCGGCTGCCCGGCCGGGTCTTCGCCGGGGACGGCGGGGAACGCCGCGACGCCCACCGGCTGCAGGGCCGCGAGCGCGGCGATCGTCGCGATCAGCCGCGGGTCGGCGCGGCCCGCGCGCAGCACGGCGAGCGCGTCCGGGGTGCAGGTGATCCGGGCCGACGCCGCCAGCGCCGCACCCGCGTGGGTGCGCGCGGACTCCTCCGACGGCGCGGCCGGATCGGCGGCGGGCAGGCCGAGGCGGGAGACGGTGACCTGCCCGAACACCGCGGTCACGCCGGCGTCGGCCAGCGCGGTGCCGAGGGCCGGATAGCGGCTCCGGAGACCGTCCGCGCCGGTGGCGAACACGGCCCAGTCGGCGGCCGGGCAGCCGGCCGCGCACGCGGCGGCCGGGACGAGCAGCCCGGTCGGCCAGCCGGCCTTGGCGAACTCGGCCCACGCGCCGTCGTCGACGAGCACGCGCGCGCCGGAAGCGTTGGCCCGCAACCAGTCCTGGGCTTCGACGAGCGGTCCGGCGCGGCCGGTGGCCGGCCGCAGGGCGGGGTAGCCGTAGATCCAGCCGGTGGCGACCACGGCGACGAGCACCCCCGCGGCAAGCACGGTCCCGGGACCGCGGGCGCGGTTCCCCCGGTGCACCGGGACGCGCTGGCGCGCCAGCGCTTGGACGACCGCGGCGAACAGCAGGGGCGTGACGGGCAGCAGCAGCGCGAGCACGGCGGTGTCCGGCACGCCGGGCACGAGCAGGGCCGCGACGAGGAGCAGGCCGGACACCGCGAGCGGCCGCAGGGCGGTGACGGCCAGCGCGGCCACCAAGGCGACCGTCGAGAGCACCGCCCACGAAGGGTCGAGAGCGACCCAATCGGCCACCGACGGCCGGCTCGCGGCCGCGAGGTGCGGGCGGAGCACGGCGGCCGCCGGGCCGAACGCGATGCCCAGCCCGAGGTTGAGCAGCACCGCCACCAGCGCCGCGCGGGCGGGCGCGCGCCGCACCAGCAGCCAGCCGGCGGCGGGCAGGAAGAGCAGCGCCAGCGGGGAGGTGAGCACCGCCGCGAGCAGGCAGACCGCGGCCGCGGCGTCGTGCCGGATCCGGGCGCCGGGCCGGGTGATGAGCACCAGCGCGCCGAGGAGCCACCCGACCGCCAGGTGCTCGACGACGACCAGCCGCTGCAGGCCGAGCGCCAGCGGCGACGCCGCGACCAGCAGCACCGCGGCCGCCGCCGCCCAGCGCGTCAGGCCGAGCCGGCGCGCCAGGAACCACAGCAGCACGGCGCCGAGCACCGCGGCGACGAGCATGGTTTCCCGGACCGCCGCGAGCGCCGACGCCGAGCGCCCGAAGGCGTCGGAGACCATCGTGTACGCCGTGAGCTGCCACCAGCCGAACGGGCTGACCCCGGCGCCGCCGGCGTCGGTGAACGGCGTGAGGTGCCCGAGCGCGTAGGCGTGGGCGACGTTCGCGGCCTCGGCGGGCAGGGCCGGCGCGGGCGCGGCGAGGTACAGCACGCGCAGCCCGCCCGCCAGCGCCAGCAGGGCCAGCACGATGTCGAGCGACAGCAACCGGTGTGCGGCCGGGAAGCCGGTGGCCGCCGGTTCGGGAAGCGTCGCGGGGGAGCGGCCCGGGTCGGTCGTCTCCCGGCTGTGCTGGGCCATTGGACGGATCGTAGCCGCTCCCGATCACCGGTCCAGCTCGGGACGGTTACGTCAGCCGGACGGCCCAGTCGCGGGAAAAGCGTTGCCCGGCAAGATTATTTCCCACCGCGCGGGCCGGAGCCGGCCAGGGTCCGGCTCAGCGCCAGTGCGACCGTTCGGACGGCGGGCGCGACCCGTTCGGTCCGCATCCGGTTGGCCCAGCCGGAAATCGACACCGCCGCCACGGCGACACCGTGCGTGTCGAGCAGGGGGCTGGCCGCGCACACCACCCCGACGCCGGATTCCTCGCGCTCCAGGGCGATCCCTTCCTCCCGCACCCGGGTGAGCTGACGGCGCAGCAGGCCGGGTGCGGTGATCGTCCGCGCGCTCAGCCGCGGCAGCCCGGCGTCGATCACCTGGTCCACCACGGATTCCGGGGAGAACGCCAGGATCGCCTTGCCGACGCCGGTGGCGTGCGCGGGGAACCGGCCGCCGATGCGCGAGGGCAGCGTCGGCGCGTCCGGCCCGCGCAGCACGTCGAGGTACACGACTTCGGTGCCTTCGAGGATCGCGAGGTGGACCGTGTTGCGCGTGGCTTCGCGCAGGTCGGCCAGGTACGGCCGGGCCGCCTCGACCAGGCCACGGCGGGGCGAGGCCAGTTGGCCGATTTCGAACAGCCGCAGCCCGAGCCGCACCGCGCCCGCCTCGCGTTCGAGCAGGCCGGTCTCGGCCAGGTGCCCGACGAGCCGGTGCACGGTCGTCTTCGCCAGCCCGGTCCGGCGGCCCAGCTCGGAGACGCCGAGGGTCTCGTCACCCGGCCGGAAGGCTTCCAGGAGCGCGGCGAGCCGGGCCGCGACGAGGCCGTCGCCGCTCGCGCCGTCGTTCCGCCCAGCGGTACGCATGGGTTGAGTGTGCCCGATCCGCCGCGCGACTGTCACCAGGTCGGGCAAGGGAGGTGCGTCAGTGGCCGTCGGCGCCGAGGACGAGTTTCACGCAGTGCGTGACGAGCCGCTCGCGCGAGACCTTCAGCGAGCCGTCGAGGTAGGCGACGAAGACGTTGGTCAGCGCGCCGACCAGCCCGACGGCGACCATCCGGCGCTCGGCCTCGTCGCCGTGGGTGAGCTGCTCGCCGACCAGCGCGGCGAACACCGGCAGCAGGTGCAGGCCGCGGCGGGTCAGCGCGGGGTCGGTGAGCGGGGCGAGCAGCAGGACCCGGCCCTTGCGAGGGTCGTCGACGATCAGCTCGACGAACGCACGCACGGCGTTCTCCGCCCGCGACACCGGAGTGGGGGCGTCCCGCACCGCGTCGACGAGCGCCTGCCGCGCTTGCTCGCCGACGTGCTCGTAAACCGCCGCGACCAGCTCTTCGCGGTCGGCGAAGCTCTCGTAGAAGTAGCGCTCGGTCAGCTTCGCGTGCCGGCACACCGCGCGGACGCTCGTCCCGGCCGAGCCCTCGGTGCCCAGCAGTTCGAGGCCGGCCGCCACGAGCTGCTCGCGCCGGAGCGCCTTCCGGTCGTCCAGCGTCGTGCCCGCCCAGGTCCGGCCCGGCATCACAGCTCCTCGGTTGACTACAACTGTTGTCAGATCTTAGCCTGACAACAGCCGTAGTCAGTTTCGGACTCGACGAGGAGCCGCCGATGACCCCCCAGCCGCTGGGTCCCGATTCGCTGACGTGGAAGTACTTCGGCGACTGGCGCGGCCTGCTGATCGGCCTGTGGGCCGGCTCCATGCAGAACATGCACCCCGGCCTCGGCGCCGGCGTCGAGCAGCACTCGCGGTTCTTCGAGGAGCGCTGGCAGCGGCTGTTCCGTTCGCTCTACCCGATCGGCGGGGTCGTCTACGACGGCCCGCGCGCCCACCGGACCGCCCTCGAAGTCCGCGGCTACCACGACCGCATCAAGGGCGTCGACGCGCGGGGCCGCCGCTACCACGCGCTCGACCCGGACACCTACTACTGGGCGCACGCGACGTTCTTCGTCAGCACGATCCTCATCGCCGACCACTTCATGGGCGGCATCGGCGAGGCGGAGAAGCGGCAGCTGTTCGACGAGCACGTCCGCTGGTGGCGGATGTACGACATGACCACGCGGCCGGTGCCCGAAAGCTGGGAGGACTTCCAGCGCTACTGGAAGCACATGTGCACCGACGTCCTGGAGGACAACAAGGCCACCCGGGACGTCCTGGACATCCGCGGGCTCGGCAAGCCGCCGTTCCTGCCCTGGCTGCCGGACGCGCTGTGGCGGCCGGTCCAGCGGGTGATCGCGCGCAACTTCGTGTGGCTGACGATCGGCCTGTACGACCGCGAGGTCCGCGATCTGCTCGGCTTCCGCTGGACCGAGCGCGACGCCCGGCGGCACCGGCGGTTCGGGAAGCTCGTCGACGCCTTGTTCAAGCTCGTTCCGCACGACCGCCGCTACCACCCGCGTGCGCGCGCCGGCTGGCGTCGCGAGCGCGGCGAGGTGGCTGCGGACGCACCCTTGGTCGAGACTCCACCCAGGAACCTGCCGCCGCTGTCCGAGCGGGGCAAGCCCGAGCACTACGCGCCGAACGTCTAGGAGGCTTTCGTGAAGCTGGGATTCCACGTCGGGTACTGGCAGAGCGGCCCCACCCCGGGTGCGCTGGAAGCCGTCCTCAAGGCCGAGGAGCTCGGCTTCGACTCGGTGTGGACGGCGGAGGCGTACGGCTCGGACGCGTTCACGCCGCTGGCCTGGTACGGCGCTTCCACCAGCCGGATCCGGCTCGGTACGAACATCGTGCAGATGGCCGCGCGGACCCCGACGGCGACGGCGATGAGCGCGCTGACCCTCGACCACCTCTCCGGTGGCCGGATGGTGCTGGGGCTCGGCGCGTCCGGCCCGCAGGTCGTCGAGGGCTGGTACGGCCAGCCGTACCCGAAGCCCCTCGCCCGGACCCGGGAGTACGTGAACATCGTCCGGCAGGTGATCGCCCGCGAGGCGCCGGTGACCCTCGACGGCGACCACTTCCAGCTGCCGTTCAAGGGCGGCACCGGGCTCGGCAAGCCGCTGAAGCCGACGGTGCACCCGCTGCGCAAGGACATCCCGATCCACCTGGCGGCCGAAGGGCCCAAGAACGTGGCCCTCGCGGCGGAGATCGGCGACGGCTGGCTGCCGCTGTTCTTCTCGCCCAAGAGCAACGACTTCTACAAGGCCGCGCTCGAGGAAGGCTTCTCGCGCCCGGGCGCGCGCCACACCTTCGCCACGTTCGAGGTGCCGTGCTCGCTGCCGGTGATCGTGCACGACGACGTCGAGGAGGCGGCGAGCTGGATCAAGCCGTCGCTGGCGTTGTACATCGGCGGGATGGGCGCGAAGAGCGTCAACTTCCACCACGACGTCTACGCGCGGCTGGGCTACGGCGACGTGGCCGACAAGGTCCAGGAGCTCTTCCTCGCCGGCCGCAAGGAGGAGGCGGCCGCGGCGATCCCGACGTCGCTGGTGGAGGACACCTCGCTGATCGGGCCGGCGGAGAAGATCCGCGAGGAGCTCGAGGCCTGGGAGGACACCGTGGTCACCCAGCTGCTGCTGCGCGGTGACGCCGCGACGCTGGAGAAGATCGCCCGCGCCCTCGGCTGACCGGCGGGCCCCGTCGTGGCCTTGGTCACGACGATGGCACGATTCCCCTCGACCACTACCGGGTGCGCGCCGAGATCGAATACTCATGGCCAGCACCCGGTACGCCGTTTCGAGGAGGACCATGGCGACGCTGTCCGGCCGGACGAGGTTCCGCTATTCGCTCGGCTCGTTCGTCACCGGGTCCTTCGGCACGGTTCCCGGCCTGGTGCTGGTGAAGTACCTGACCGACACGATGGCCGTGCCCGCGGGCTGGGCGGCCGCGATCGTGTTCGTGCCCAAGGCCTGGGACGTGCTGTTCAACCCGATCGCCGGGCGGATGTCCGACGCCGACCTGCTCAAGACCGGCAGCCGGCGGCGCTTCCTGCTGATCGGCGGCATCGGCGTGGCGATCCTGTTCGCGGCGATGTTCGCCCACCCCGGGTTCGGCGGCCCGCTGCCGGACGCGCTGTACGTGGCGATCACGTTCGCCCTCTGCGCCACGGCGTACGCGCTGTTCCAGGTGCCGTTCAACGCGCTGCCCGCCGAGCTGACCGAGTCCGCGACCGAGCGGACGAAGCTCACCAGCGTCCGCATCGGGGTGCTGGCCGTGACGATCCTGATCTGCGGCGGCGGTGCGCCGGCGATCACCGCCGGGATCGACGGCGTCGCCGGCTACCGGATCATGGCCTTGGTGATCGGGCTGATCGTGCTGGTCGCGACGCTGCTGGTGTACTTCGGGCTCAAGGACGCCCCGGTCGGCTCGCTGCGGCCGAACACGGTGAACCTGAAGGAGCTGGTGCGCACGCTCGCCGCCTGGCGGCCGTTCCGCTGGCTGCTCGGCACGTACTTCATCCAGGCGCTGGGCATCGGCACGGTGCTCGCCGCGATCCCGTTCTTCGCCCAGCGCATCCTCGGGAACGACGGCTACGGCACGATCCTGTTCGTCATCTTCGTCGGCCCGGCGCTGATCACCATGCCGCTGTGGCCGCGGCTCGGCGACCGGGTCGGCAAGCTCAACGGCTTCCGCCTGGCCACCGCGGCCTTCGCGATCGGGCTGCTCGGGCTCGTGTTCGCCCAGGAGATCCCGCTGGTCGTCTCGTTCGTCTTCGTGGTGCTCTGCGGGGTCGGGTACGCCGGGATTTCGGTGTTCCCGCTGGCCATCCTGCCCGACCTGATCACCGCCGAAGAGGAGCGCACCGGCGAAACCCGCGCGGGGATCGCGGCGGGCGTGTGGACCGCGGGGGAGACCCTCGGGCTGGCCTTCGGCGGCGGGCTCTGGGCGCTGATCCTGGCGTTCGGCGGGTACGTGTCCAGCACCGACGCCACCGCGGCGCAGCCGCACAGCGCGATCGTGGCGATCCTCGTCGGGGCGTCGATCATCCCCGGCGTGCTGATCGCGCTGGCCCTGCCGCTGCTGCGGCGCAAGGTGCTGGAGCCGCGCCGTGAACCCGTCTGAGGACGTCCTCGCGGCGCTGCGGGAGCTGCGCGCGGGCGACCTGCCGACGCACGGCGGCCGGACCCTGGCCTACGTCTACGACAGCGGGCTGTCCGAAGTGGACTCCCTGGGCGCGGCGGCGCACGCGCTGGCGTCGTCGGCCAACGGCCTGGACCCGACGGCGTTCCCGAGCCTGCTGCGCATGGAGAACGACCTCGTTCTGGCGGCGTCCCGGTTGCTGGGTGACGTCCCGGGCGTGGTCGGTTCGGTGACCTCCGGCGGCACGGAGTCGTGCCTGCTGGCGGTGCTCGCGGCGCGGGACGCCCACCCCTCGGTCGCGTCGCCGTCGATCGTGCTGCCGACCACCGCGCACGCGGCGTTCCACAAGGCGGCGCACCTGTTCGGGCTGCGGCGGATCGACGTCCCGGTCGACCCGGTGACCTTCCGCGCCGACCCGGCGGCGATGGCCGCGGCGATCGACGACTCGACGGTCCTGGTCGTGGCGAGTGCGCCGTCGTACGCCCACGGCGTGCTCGACCCGGTCCCCGAGATCGCGGCGGCGGCGCTCGAGCGCGGCGTCCGGCTGCACGTCGACGCCTGCATCGGCGGCTGGGTGCTGCCGTACTTCGCCCGCCTCGGCGCGGACGTCCCGCCGTTCGACTTCCGCGTCCCCGGCGTCACGAGCATTTCAGTCGACCTGCACAAGTACGCGTACTGCCCGAAGGGGACGTCGGTGCTGCTGCACGCCTCGGCGGAGCTGCGGCGCACGCACTACTTCGCGAGCGCGGCCTGGCCGGGCTACACGATGCTGAACACGACCATTCAGAGCACGCGTTCCGGCGGCCCGCTCGCCGCGGCGTGGGCGGTGGTCGGCCACCTCGGGTCCGACGGCTACCTGAAGCTGGCATCCGCCGCGCGTGAGGCGGTGGCCCGGATCCGGTCCGGCATCGAGGAACTACCCGGCCTGCGGGTGCTCGGCGACCCGGTGTCGACGCTGATCGCGTTCACCGGTGACGAGGGGTTCGACCTGTTCACGGTGGCCGACGAGATGAAGGCGCGCGGCTGGTACGTCCAGCCGCAGTTCGCTTTCGAAGCGTCTCCGGCGAACCTGCACCTGACGGTGACGGCGGCCAACCACGGCGGGGAGAAGGAGTTCCTGACCGACCTGGCCGCGTCGGTGGACGCCGCGCGGGAGGCGGGCCCGGTGGTCGTCGACCCGGCGGTGGCGGAGTTCGTCGCGGTCCTCGACCCGGCGACGTTGACGTCCGAGCAGTTCGCGGGCCTCCTCGCGGCGGCGGGCCTGGGTGGCGCTTCGGGGCTGCCGGAGCGGATGGCCCCGATCAACGCGCTCCTCGCCACGGCACCGGCGCCGTTGCGGGAGCGGTTGCTGCTGGAGTTCCTGGGCGCGCTGTACACGCCGTGAACGGGGTGTCGACCAGCGTCATCGCGGTCTGCGGAACCTTGGCCGGGTCCGCTCTGACGTACCTCTTCGCTCGCCTCACCGCGCGGCGGGCGGAGAAGGCCGCCCGCGAGGAACGGCTTCGCCAGGAGCGGATCGCGGCCTACGCGGCTTTCGCCGGCGCGATGACCGCTCTGCGCCAGAAGATGATCTCCCTGTGGCTGGTGCGGCAGCGGGACCAGGACGTGGCGGAGATCAGGGCCGCGTACACCGAAGCGGACCAGTGCGGTGCGGCCGCGGATCACGCCCGGTTCCAGGTCCGGCTGCTCACCGAGGACGCCGAGCTGCTGCGGCTCGCCGACGCCGCGTTCGGCCCGATCGCCGCCCTCGGCAAGGCGGCGGACCGGGCCGAGCTGGCGGGCCACGAAACCCGCAGCCAGGAGGTCCTCACGGCGTTCGTCGAGGCCGCCGGGCGGCAGCTCCGATGATCACTGGTTCCGCGAAGCCAGCCCGGCCGGCGCGGACTTGACGGCCGCGTGGATGGCATCCGCCAGGGCCAGCGCGTCCTCTTCCGTCAGTTCCAACGCGACCCGCGCGGAAGCACCCAGGCCCGGGTTCCGGAAGTCGATGTTCACCGTGTGCGCGTAAGGCGCATGCACCGGGTGGTCGACGTACACGGTGCCCTCGTTCACCCGGAACCAGCCGCGAGCCCCTTTGCCGCTGCCTTCGAGCGCGAACTTCTCGGTCAGGTAAGTGCACATCAGCGAGTCCTCTCTCAGGCGGTGAGCGTGCGGGCGTAGAAGCCGAGGATGCGTTCCCAGCCGTCCTTCGCGGCTTCGGGGCGGTAGCTCGGGCGGTCGACGGCGAAGAACGCGTGGCCGGCGTCGGCGTAGGTGTGGAACTCGTGCTCCTTGCCGTGCTTTTCCAGCTCCGCCGCCAGCACCGCCACCTCGTCCGGGCCCGGGAACTGGTCGTCGGCGCCGAAGATGCCCAGCAGCGGGCAGGACAGCTGGGGGGTCAGGCCGAGCAGCGGCTTCATCTGCCGCATGGCCTCCGGCGGGTCGTTGACGACGAACGCGCCGTAGCAGTCCACCGCCGCGTCGAGCTCCAGGGAACAGGCCGCGAGGAACGCGTGGCGGCCGCCGGAACAGTGCCCGATGACGCCGACGCGGCCGTTCGCGTTCTCCAGCGCGCGCAGGTAGTCCGCCGCGCCCGAGACGTCGCCGACCAGGCGGTCGTCCGGGATGCCGCCCGCCGCGCGGACCGTCGCGGCCGCGTCGTCGGGGTCCGCGCCCGGCGCTTCCCGTGTGTACAGGTTCGGGCAGAGCGCGTTGTAGCCCTCGACGGCGAAGCGGCGGACCATCTCCTTCGTCGCCGCGTCGTAGCCGGGCAGGTGGTGGATCACCACGACGCCGCCGCGCGGGGTCTCGTCGGTCGGTTTGGCCAGGTAGGCCTCCAGTTCGTCCCCGCCGTGGCCGGTGATGGTGACGGTTCCGGCGATGATCTCGTCGGTCATCGGTTCTCCTTCGCTTCCTCGAGGGGGTGGACGTACCGGGCGCCGCGCGAAGCGGACGCGATCGCGGCGACGACGGCCATCGCCGCGGCCGCGGTGAACACGACCACCAGGCCGTGGTGGAACGGGCCGGAGACCAGCCGCGGGAAGAACTCGCCGCCGGTCAGCGTCGCCCGGTCGGCCGGCGTCAGTCCGGAAAGGACGTCCGGGCCGAGCAGGTGCCCGACCGGGTTGCTGCCCAGGAACGCGGCGAACAGCGTGCTGACCGGCGGGAGCTGCGCGACGCCGTCGGCGACCGGCGCCGGGACGCCGTGGGCCTGCAGGCCGCTCGTCAGCGTCTGCGGCAGCGACGTGGCCAGCCCGGCGATCATCAGCGAGAAGAACACGCCGATCGACAGCGACGTCCCGGAGTTCTGGAACGTCGCCCGCATGCCGGAGGCGACGCCGCGCTGCTCGGTGGGGACGCTGCTCATGATCGCGGAGGTGTTGGGCGCGGCGAACATGCCCTGGCCGACGCCGCTCAGCACGAGCAGGGCGGCGAACGCCGGGTAGGAGAAGTCCACCGGCAGGGCCAGGAGGCCGAGGAACGCCGCGGCGACCAGGAGCAGCCCGCCGGTGGCCAGCGGCCGGGCGCCGAACCGGTCCGACAGGTACCCCGACACCGGCCCGGCGATGAGGAACCCGACGGTCAGCGGCAGCAGGTGGATGCCCGCCCACAGGGGCGTCCGCTCGTAGTCGTAGCCGTGCAGGGGCAGCCAGATCCCCTGCAGCCAGATGATGAGCATGAACTGCATGCCACCACGCGCGACCGAAGTCAGCAACGCGGCGACGTTGCCGGCGGCGAACGCGCGGATCCTGAACAGGCTCAGCTGGAACATCGGCGCGGCGATGCGCGTCTCGATCACGCCGAACAGCAGGAGCAGCAGCACCCCGGCGCCGATCCCGCCGAGGACCCAGGGATTGCCCCAGCCGGTGGCCGCACCGCCGTAGGGCTGGATGCCGTAGGTGATCGCGGCCAGGACCAGCGCCGTCCCGGCGGCGAAGGTGACGTTGCCGCCCCAGTCGATCTTCGCGCGCTGCGGTTTGCCGACCTCGCGGAGGCTGCGGATCGACCAGATCGTGCCGAGCAGGCCGAACGGCACGCTCACCCAGAACACCGCGCGCCAGTCGATCTCGGCCAGCAGCCCGCCGACGACCAGGCCGAGGAACTGCCCGGCCAGCGCGGTGATCTGGTTGACGCCCAGCGCCATCCCGCGCTGCCGCGCCGGGAAGGCGTCGGTGAGGATGGCCGCCGAGTTCGCCGTCAGCATCGACCCGCCGACGGCCTGCACGATCCGCCAGCCGATCAGCCACAGCGCGCCGGCGCCGGCGTGGAACGGGTCGAACGACAGGGCGACCGACGCGGCGCTGAACACGACGAACCCGAGGTTGTACATCTTGACGCGGCCGAACATGTCGCCGAGCCGCCCGAGCGTCACCACCAGCACGGCCTGCACCAGCAGGTAGCCGAGGATCATCCAGAGCAGGTAGCCGATGTTGCCCGGGGCGAGCGGATCGAGCCCGATGCCGCGGAAGATCGCCGGCAGCGAGATGATCACGATCGAGCCGTCGAGCGCGGACATCAGCACGCCGAGCGTGGTGTTCGACAGCGCGACCCACTTGTAGCTCACAGCTCGTCCGCCAGCCGCTCGATCAGCGGGATCGCCGCGATCAGGGCGCGCTGCTCGGCCGCGGTGAACTTCCCGGCCAGCGCGGCCGCCATCTGCCGGGTCGTCTGCGAGCGCCGGTCGGTGAGCAGCTTGACGCCGGTTTCGGTGACCGACATCAGCACCTTGCGGCCGTCGGAGTCGTCCTTGCGCCGCTCGACCAGCCCGCGTTCGACCAGCCCGGCGAGGGTGACGCCCATGGCCTGCGGCTTGACGCGTTCGAGGTCGGCGAGGCAGCCCGGGGTGGCCGGGCCCTCGCGGTCGAGCCGGGACAGGACCGAGCGTTCGGGCAGGGTCGGTTCGCCGGCGACGTAGCCCTGGCGCAGCCGCCGGACCAGCCGGGCGAGCGCGACGCGCAGGTCGGCGCTCGCCTGGAGGAGCTCGTCGTCCGTCACGATCGTCAACCTAGACTGATAAACCTGGGTTGATCAACTCGGACACGGGCGGCGCTATCGGGTGAGCCGGGAGCTTTCGCCCGGCCGTTCGCGGGCGTCCGGGTTAACGTCCGAAATGGACACACCTGGAGAGGGGCAGCCGATGACCATCCTGCACGTCGAGCACGCCGGCCACGACCACGTCCACCGCGAAGGCTGCGGCCACGCGGCGGTCCCGCACGGCGACCACATCGACTACGTGCACGAGGGGCACCTGCACCGGGCTCACGACGGCCACTTCGACGAGTGCGAAATCGCCGGGCACGTGCCGCACACCGGCCACGACCACGCCCACGGCGAAGGCTGCGGCCACGTGGCCGTGCCCCACGGCGACCACGTCGACTACCTGCACGACGGGCACCGCCACGCGACCCACGAGGACCACTACGACGACCACTGACGCTCTCAGCCGAGCGAAATTTCCACGGTGGCCTGCCCGCCGGGGGTCTCGACGGCCACGGTGAGCACCCGGGCCTCCGCCGGCGGGCCGGGCTCGAAGATGTGCCGCTCCAGGAACATGCCGTGCGACCCCGAACCGCCCGCGCGCCCACCGCGGTACTGGGTTCCCGTGTCGTCCCACCCGCGCCAGCGGATGTCCGCCCCGAAGCGTTCCCGCAACCGGCGCGGGTCGAAATCACCGTGCGCGAAGTTACCGTGCGCCAGGTTGAGGACGACGATGGTGGACCACACCTCCAGGCTCACCAGGTCCGCCGTCAGCTCGCCGGCCTCGAGGGTGCGGCCCGCCAGCGAAACCACGTGCCGCAGCACGGGCGCCGGCGGGTTCTCGATCGCCTGCCGCCACTCGGGCCGCTCGGCGCCCACCTGCTTGCCCACCGGCTCGGCCACCGGCCTGGCCACCGGCGCGAAGCCGGCCGAGGCCGACCCCTCCACGCGCACGACCTTGAGCCGGCCGGACCGTTGCAGGGTCTCGTCCAGGTCGGCGAGGATCCGGTCGGCGTCCTCCTGCGCGAGCGCCCCCGCGGCCACCAGGCCGATCGCGACCCCGCGGATCTCGCGCCGGTCGAAGCTCAGCTGCCGCCCGTGAGGCGGCTGCCCGCGCCCCGCGCCCAATTGATCGGAAATCAGTTTCTCCAGATATCCCCGCCCGTCCATGCTGCCATTCTTCCGCCGCGGTCAATGCGTTTTGACCGGCTCCCACTCCGGGAACGGGTCCGGGCCCGTGGGGACGTCGCCGAGGCAGTCCCGCAGCGCGGTAAGGAGTGCTTCGCCCGCCAGATCGGCGCCGATGAACACCAGCTCCTGGCGCGGTTCGGCCGCCACGCCCTGCGGTTCGAACCGCGCCACCGTGCCCGCCTGCGACCACAGCCCGGTCACCCCGGGCCGCGACGCCAGCGCGAAGAATCCCTTGGAACGCAGCACCGTCCCGAATTCGCCGGAATCCAGCCGCCGGGTGACGAAATCCCCCAGCCGGGCCGGGTCGAACGGCCGGGAAGCGCGGAACACCACGCTGGAAATGCCGTATTCCTCGGTCTCCGGGACGTGGTCGCCGTTCAGTTCGGCCACCCAGCCCGGTGCCTCCTGGGCCCGGACGGCGTCGTACCTCCCGGTCCCGAAGACCCGTTCCAGCGGCACCTGCCCGAAGCTGCCCGTGACGACGTCGGCGGCCGGGTTGAGCCGCCGCAGCGTCGCCACCAGCCGGTCGACGTCGGTGGCCAGGTCCGTCTTGTTCAGCAGCAGGACGTCGGCGAACTCGACCTGGTCCACCAGCAGGTCGCTGACCGTCCGCTCGTCTTCTTCGTACTGGTCGAGCCGGCGCTCCACCAGGGAGTCGCCGGCCGCCAGCTCGCGGGCGAAGTTCGCCGCGTCCACCACCGTCACCATCGTGTCGAGGTGGGCGACCGCGTCGAGGAACGTGAACGTGGCGGCCACCGGCATCGGCTCGGAGATGCCGCTCGACTCGATGAGCACGTGGTCGAAGCGGTTGCCGGTGCACAGCGCCGCGACCTCTTCGAGGAGGTCCTCCCGCAGGGTGCAGCAGATGCACCCGTTGGTCAGCTCGACCAGCCGCTCCTGCGACCGGACGAGCGCGGCGTCGATGTTGACCTCGCTCATGTCGTTGACGATCACCGCGACCCGCAGTCCCGCCCGGTTGGCGAGGATGTGGTTGAGCAGCGTCGTCTTGCCCGCGCCGAGGAAGCCGGACAGGACGGTGACCGGGACGGTCACCGCGCGTGGAAGTACTTCATCAGCCGGCGCGGGACCAGCTGAACCCGGCCGGCCACCTGGATCGGCACCAGGTCGGGCACGGCGGCCTTCCACTGCGCTCGCCGGGACCGCGTGTTGCTGCGGGACATCTTGCGCTTGGGGACGGCCATCAGCGGGTGCCCCGCTTCCCGTAGCGGCGGTGGAACTTCTCGACCTGGCCGGCGCTGTCCATGATCCGCTGGGTGCCGGTCCAGAACGGGTGCGACCACGAGCTGATGTCGACCACGACGAGCGGGTAGGTGCGGCCGTCGGACCACTCGATCGTCTTCTCGGAGGTGATGGTGGAGCGGGTCAGAAAGGCGTCGCCGGTCGACGAGTCCTTGAACACCACGGGGTGGTAGTCGGGGTGGAGGCCGGATTTCATCGGTCTTCCTTTCGGTTCGCCGCGGTCGCGTCGTGGCGCGCCGGGCCGGGTTCGCTGTCCTCACACGGTTCTTCGTGCCGGTCGCCGAACGGATCGGGGTAGCGCAGCCACGCTTCGGGTCCGGCGGCCAGTTCGTCTTCGGTCAGTAGAGCGCCGCGCAGGGCCGCGTCGATCTCACCGGGCGTTGTCTGGTCCGTCACGATGACGAGTTCCTGCGCCCGGTCGCCGTGCACCGGGTGCCAGCGCAGGGACGCCAGGGTGCGGCGCTCGGGGGAGACGTCCGTCCACTCCGGACCGTCCGGCGACGCGAGCCACGGCCCGGCGTGGCCGAGGCCCAGCCCGCCGCCCGCCGACTCGATCCAGAACGCGACGTCGGGCTGGCTGGCCACCCACGCGCGCCCGCGGGTGCGGACGACGCCGTCGAGCAGCACGTCGAGGGCGTCGTGCAGCCGCTCCGGGTGGAACGGCCGCCGCGCGGTGAAGGTGAACAAGGCGATGCCGCAGTCGTCGTGCAGGGGCGGCTCGCCGCGCAGCAGCGCGCCGTGCATGTCGGTGACCTCGCCGCGCCGGGCGTCCGCCGGGACCGCGTCGAGCACGCTGTGGCCGTCGATGCGGGCCAGCTCGACCCGCGGGACGGACGGCGCCACCCGGTCGAGCACGGCGGACGCCTTCGCGGCGGTCCACGCGTCGGCGGCCGCGCCGGCCAGCACGAGGACGTCGGCGAACTCCACCTGCGACAGCGCGACCTGGGCGACCGTCCGTTCGTCCTCGGGGCTGCCCTGCAGGTTCCGGTCGGCCAGCTCGTCGTCGCCGGTCGCGTCGGCGAGCCAGGTCGCGCAGTCGACGACGGTGAGGACGGCCCGCAGGTCGACGTCGTCGCCCACCGGGCGTTCGCCGACGAGGACGTTCCGGATCGCCCAGCTCACCGGCTCCGGCTCCATGGCCTCGTCGAGCCGGACGACGATCCGGGTCACCTCCGGGCGCCGGGCCAGCCGCCGCAGCAGCGGGAGGAGGTCCTCCCGCAGGGTGCACGACACGCAGCCGTGGGCCAGTTCGAGCACGGTCAGCTCGTCGCGTTCGCCGAGCTCCAGGCGGCGGCGGACGACGCCGGAGTGGATCTCGCGCAGGTCGTGGTGGACGACGGCGGTGCCGGGCCCCGCCGCGCGCAGCAGCTCGGCCAGTGCGGCGTTCGGGCCGGCGGCGAGTCCGCTGACGAGGACGAGCGGGACGCGGAAGCGGGGGGTCTGCTCGGGGGTCACAGGGGCTCCAGGAATACGGGCGGGGTACGGTGCGTAGAGTAGATGACAATGATAACCACTATCAACTCGGGAGGGTCCTTTGTCCGCCGTGTGCCAGATCACCGGCCGCAAGCCGGGCTACGGCAAGCAGGTCTCGCACTCCCACCGCCGCACGTCCCGGCGGTGGGAGCCGAACCTGCAGAACCGCCGGTACTTCGTGCCCGGTGAAGGCCGCTGGGTGCGGCTGCGCGTGTCCGCCAAGGGCATGAAGACGATCGACAAGCGCGGCATCGAAGCCGTCGTCGCCGAGCTGAAAGCGAAGGGGGTGAAGCTGTAATGGCAAAGAGCACCGACATCCGGCCGATCATCAAGCTGCGGTCCACCGCGGGCACCGGCTACACGTACGTGACGAAGAAGAACCGCCGGAACGACCCGGACCGGATGGTCCTGCGCAAGTACGACCCCGTGGCACGCGAGCACGTCGAGTTCAAGGAAGAGCGCTGATGGCCAAGAAGTCGAAGATCGCGAAGAACGAGCGGCGGAAGGTGATCGCCGCCCGGTTCGGCGAACGCCGCCGCGCGCTCAAGGCCCTCGTCGCCTCGCCCGGCTCGTCGGCGGCGGAGAAGGCGAACGCGGTCGTCGCGCTGCAGAAGCTGCCGCGGGACGCGAGCCCGACGCGGATCCGCAACCGGGACGTCGCGGACGGCCGTCCGCGCGGCTACTTGCGGAAGTTCGGGTTGTCGCGGGTGAAGATCCGGCAGGCCGCGCACCGCGGCGAGCTGCCCGGCGTCGCGAAGTCGAGCTGGTGAGCCGGATGCCGAAGCCGCACCGCGACCGTCCGGCCAAGCGCAAGGTGAACCTGTTGCGCGCCAGCAAAATCACCGAAGTCGACTGGAAGGACGCCGACCTGCTGCGGAAGTTCGTCTCCGACCGCGGCAAGATCCGGGCTCGCCGGGTCACCGGATTGACGCCGCAGCAACAGAAACAGGTCGCCACGGCGATCAAGAACGCGCGCGAGATGGCGCTGCTGCCGTACCCGTCCGCGGGCCGGGCGAGCTAATTCGGATGCGCACTCCCGGGCGGTGCGCGACCATGGGCGTCGAAAGGGGGCGTCGCAAGAAGATGTCCTGACGGCCAGGAGGTCCACGCTTGCACGCCCAGCTCACGGTCACGCCCGCCCGGCTGCCCGAGCTCCTGCTCACCACCGCCGTCGTGCGGCCGGTGTTCCTCTGGGGCGCGCCCGGGATCGGGAAGTCCTCGCTGGTGCGCGACTTCGCGGCGGCGCTGGGGCTCGACTGCGTTTCGCTGCTGGGCACCCAGCTCGCGCCCGAAGACCTGATCGGCGTCCCGCAGATCGTCGACGGCCGCAGCCGGTTCTGCCCGCCCGAGCAGATCGCCCGTGACGAGCCGTACTGCCTGTTCCTCGACGAGCTGAACGCCGCCGCGCCCGACGTCCAGAAGGCGTTCTACTCGCTCATCCTCGAGCGCCGCATCGGCTCGTACGAGCTGCCGCCGGGCTCGGTCGTGATCGGTGCCGGCAACCGCGCCACCGACCAGGCGCTGGCCCGGCCGATGGCCTCGGCCCTGGTCAACCGCCTGGTGCACGTCCACCTGCGGGCCGCGCCGGGCGACTGGCTCGCCTGGGCCGCCGGGAACGGCATCCACCCGTGGGTGATCGAGTACCTCACCCAGCGGCCGGACCACCTCTGGAGCCCGCCGCCGAAGACCGAGGAGCCGTTTTCGACGCCGCGCTCCTGGCACATGCTCTCGGACCTGCTGCGCTCCGCCGGCGACCCGGCCGGCGACGACACGATCGCGCTGCTGGCGTACGCGACCCTCACCCCGGCGCACGCCGGCGCCTTCCGTGCGTACCTCAAGGTGGCCCGGCACGCCTTCGACCTGGAGGCGATCCTCAAGGGCGACGCGCGCTGGCCCGCCGAGCCGGGCGACCGCGACCTGCTCTACTTCCTCGCCGAGACCTTCCGCGCGCGGCTGGTCAAGGACCTGCCCGCGGACAAGCGGCACGCGTCGGCGGCCGTGCGCCAGTTCGCCTTCCGCGCGAAGAGCCTGCTCGTGGAGCTGGCCGAACTCTCCCTGGAGATGGCCCAGCTGGTCATCGCCGACGACGAGACGGGCCACCCCCGCCTGCCCTCGTGGTTCCTGGTCGAGGCGGCCCGCGACCTCCCGCGGCTGGTCGCGGCGCGCGCATGAGCAACGCCCGCGTCGAAGCGAAGCGCCGGGAGCGGCGGCAGAAGGCGATCGCCGACGGCTGGGGCCGGGCGCGCTCGCACACCGTCCTCGACCACCTCGCCCGCGGCGCGAGCCTGAGCACGGAGAGCCTGATCGGCGTGGACGGCTGGGCCGTCGTCGACGACCGCGGGCTGATCACCCCGAACCGCGCGCGCGAGGCCGAGCCGGGCGAATGGGCGTGGGTGTTCGCGCACCTGCTGCTGCACCTCGGCCTCGGCCACCTCGACGAAGCGCAACTGGCCGACGTGGAGTTCGATGCCCCTTACTGGGCCGCGAGCTGCGTGGCCGTCCACCGGTTCGCCGACGCGGTCCACGTCGGCACGCCCCTCGTGGAGCTGCCGGACCTGCCGGGCACCGACGAGCTCGCCTTGAGCCGGAGCTGGCGCGAAACCGGTGTGCCGGAGCCGTTCCGGGCCCTCGGCACCGGCGGGGCGCGGCCGTGCCTGCGGCTCGCGCCCCCGATGAGCCGCTGGCAGCTGCAGTACCACGGGAAGCCGCGGCCGTGGACGGAACGCTTCGCCCGCGGGCTGATCGCCTCGGCCACCGAGGCGATGGAACGCGCCGCCGACGCTCGCGGCCGCACCCGGCACCGGCGGGCGATGGGGGAGTGGGACCGCGCGCTGGCGTGGTTCGTCTCGTCGTTCCCGCTGCTCGGCGCGGCGGCCGCCGGGTTCACCCTGGTCGTCGACGCCGACGTCGTCCGCGCCTGGAACATCGCCTTCGCGGCGGTCGACGCCGAGCACGGCGAAATCTACGTCAACCCGGCCGCCGACCTGAGCGCCGAGGAGTGGCGGTTCGTGCTGGCCCACGAGATGCTGCACGCCGCGCTGCGGCACGACCGCCGCGCGCTGGGCCGCGACCCCTACCTGTGGAACGTCGCCTGCGACTACGTGATCAACGGCTGGCTGGTGTCGATGGGCGTCGGCGAGCTGCCCGACGGCTGCCTGCACGACCAGCAGCTCACCGGGATGTCCGCGGAGTCGGTCTACGACACGCTGAGCACCGACCTCCGGCGGGCGCGCAAGCTGGTGACCCTGGGCTCGCGCGAGGCCGGGGACGTGCTGGGCGACTGGCTGTCCGAACCGGACGCGGTGCGGCGCCGGTCGTCGCGGCGGGCCGGGGCCAAGCCCGGGCCGTGGCGCGACGGCGACCGGGCCGGCGGCGTCGACCTCGACGAGTTCTACCGCCGGGCGCTCACCCAGGGGCTCGAATATCACCACGCCCAGGGCCGCGGGCTGCTGCCGGCCGGGCTGGAGCAGGAGATCCGGGCCCTCGACCACCCGCCGCTGCCGTGGGACGCGCAGCTCGCGCGCTGGTTCGACGAGCACGTCCGGGTGGAGCTGCCGGTGCGCAGCTACGCGCGGGCGTCCCGCCGCCAGTCGGCGACGCCGGACATCCCGCGCCCGGGCCGCGTCCGCCCGGAACGCCTCGACCGGCGCGTCACCTTCGGCGTGGTGCTGGACACCTCGGGGTCGATGAACGCCGAGCTGCTGGGCAAGGCCCTGGGCGCGATCGCGTCGTACGCGCTGGCCCGGGACGTCCCGGCGGCGCGCGTGGTGTTCTGCGACGCCGTCGCCTACGACGCCGGGTACCTCGCGGTGGAGGACATCGCGGGCCGCGTCAAGGTCCGCGGCCGCGGCGGCACGATCCTGCAGCCCGGCGTCGACCTGCTCCAGCGGGCGGCCGACTTCCCGGCCGACGGCCCGATCCTGATCATCACCGACGCGCAGTGCGACCACGTCCGGCCCCGCCGCGAGCACGCGTACCTGGTGCCGCGAGGCGCGCGGCTGCCGTTCGTGGCCCGCGGGCCGGTGTTCCGGGTGGCGTGACCCACGCTGGGCTGGCGTAGGGCCCGGGCACCAATAAACTCCCGCGCATGGACGACCCGCACTACCTTTCCGGCCTGCAGCTGACCGGTCGCCGCGTGGTGATGATCGGCGGCGGCTCCGTGGCCCAGCGCCGGCTGCCCCGCCTCATCGGCGCGGGGGCCCGCGTCGAACTGGTGTCGCCGCACACGACGCCGTCCGTGCAGGGGATGGTGGACGCGGGCGAGCTCGTCTGGCACGAGCGCCCCTACGCACCCGGCGATCTCAAGGACGCCTGGTACGCCCTGGCCTGCACGAACGACCCTGCGGTGAACGCCGCCGTCTGCGAGGAGGCCGAGCGGGAGCGGGTGTTCTGCGTCCGCGCCGACGAAGGCGAGTCGGGTTCCGCCGTCACCCCGGCGTCCGGGCGGCACGGCGGCCTGCTGTTCGGCGTCCTGTCCGGCGGCGAGCCGCTGCGTTCGGCGGCGGTCCGCGACTCGATGCTCGACGGCCTGCACAACGGCACGATCGAAGACGGCCGCCGGCCGCACCCGGAGGGCACGCTGCCCGGGGTGGCGCTGGTCGGCGGCGGCCCGGGCGACCCGGAGCTGATCACGGTCCGCGGCCGGCGCCTGCTGTCGCGCGCGGACGTCGTCGTGGTGGACCGCCTGGCCCCCCGCGAGCTGCTCGACGAACTCGCGCCGGAGGTGGAGATCGTCGACGCGGCGAAGATCCCGTACGGCCGCGCGGCCAGCCAGGACGTCATCAACAGCACGCTGATCGAGCGCGCCAAGGAGGGCAAGTTCGTCGTCCGCCTCAAGGGCGGCGACCCGTACCTGTTCGGCCGCGGCTTCGAGGAGGTGCTGGCCTGCGCCGAGGCGGGCGTCCCGGTGACGATGGTCCCGGGCATCACGAGCGCGTTCGCGGTCCCGGCGGTGGCGGACGTCCCGGTCACCCACCGCGGCGTGGCCCACGAGGTGGTGGTGGTCTCCGGCCACGTCGCCCCGGGCGACGACCGGTCCCTGGTCGACTGGGAGCTGCTGGCCCGGATGACGGGCACGATCGTGCTGATGATGGGCGTCGAGCGGCTCCCGCAGTTCGCGAAGGCCCTCCTGGACGGCGGCCGCCCGGCGGCCACCCCGGTGGCGATCATCGAGGACGGCACGATGCGCACCCAGCGCACCCTCCGGTCCACTTTGGACACGGTGGTGACGGACGCGGCGGCCTCCGGAGTCCGCCCGCCCGCGGTGATCGTGATCGGCCCGGTGGCCGGCCTCGCCCCCGTGTCCTGAGGGGAATCACGCGTGATCCGGGAGACGACACGCGTGATCCAAGGGTCGACACGCGTGATTTGAGGGTCGACACTACGGGCCTTCGGCCTGACGTCGTGTCGGCCCTTCAATCACGCGAGTTGGCGCTCCAATCACGCGAGATGCGCCTTCGATCACGCGAGTTCCGGGTTTCAGTCCTCGTAGCAGCTTGCGGCGAAGTCGCGGATCGCGTCGGACAGGCGGGTCGGGTCGAGGCGGAGCTCGACCGGGCTGCGGGCCTGGACGAACTCCGCGTCCGGCATGTCGACCGCCAGGGTGTCCGCGTCGCCGAACGGGTGGATCGGGTCGCCCTGGTGGCCGATCACCAGCGCGCGCGTCGTGATCTTGCGCCTGATCGCCTTCGGCGGCGCGATCCGGCCGAACAGCACCCCGTGCAGCAGGGCCGCCATCGGGGCCGGGCGCTGGGACAGCGTGTCGGTGACGACGTCGACCCACTGGTTGCCGTGCGGGACCACCGACGCCGCCAGCGCCACCGCCTGCACCGTGAACGGCAGGAACCGGGCCGCCATCAGCAGCGGCGCGAACGTGAACAGCCCGGCGACGATCGCGTTGTCCAGCACCGGCATCTCGACGATCAGCCCCCGCGCCCGCGCGGGTGCCTGCACCGCCACTTCCAGCGAGACGTTCGCGCCCAGCGACGTCCCGCCGATCACCGCGGACGACACCTCGAGGTGGTCCAGCAGGGCGAGCGTCTGCTCGGCGAACGAGGGCATCGAGTACAGCCACGACTCGGTCGGCCGGTCGGAGTCGCCGTGGCCGAGCAGGTCGAGGGTGATCACCCGGAAGCCCGCGCGGGCCAGCCGACGGGCCAGCGGCGCGTGCATCCGGCGGGTCAGCATGATGCCGTGGGTGAGGACGACGACCTTGTCGCCGCTGCCGAACTCGGTGTACCAGAGCCGGTGGCCCTCGTGGTCGAACGAGCCGGTCAGCTCGATCGGACGGGAGGCCCGCCGGAGGGGCGCGGAAGGGGGTTCGGGGTCGATCGCGGTCGCGCTGGCCGGGCTCATGTCCCACCGTCCTCCCCGGTCGTGGTGTGAGTCTCTTTCAGGAAAGCATCCCCCGACCAGGTTGGCACGGTGACCGGAGGGTCAATTGGCAAGGTGCCAATGGCGGGGCGTCGCGGGCATGGGTCAAGATGACCCCATGACCGCTACTGCTGACAGTCTGCCCGACCTCGTCTCCCTGAAGGTCGACGTCGACGGCCACGTGGCCGAAGTGACGCTTCTCGGCCCGTCGAAGGGCAACGCGATGGGCCCGGACTTCTGGCGCGAGCTGCCGCTGGTCTTCCGCGCACTGGACGCCGACCCGCAGGTCAGGGCCGTAGTGCTGACCGGCAGCGGAACGAACTTCTCCTACGGCCTCGACCTGCCGGCGATGATGGGCGACTGGGCGCCGATGCTGGGCGGGGACAACCTCGCCGGCCCGCGGACGGCGTTCCTCGACCAGGTCCGGTCGCTGCAGGCGGCGGTCAGCTCGATCGCGGAATGCCGCAAACCGGTCGTCGCGGCGGTGTCCGGCTGGTGCATCGGCGGCGGGGTCGACGTCGTCGCGGCCGCCGACGTCCGGCTGGCCAGCGCCGACGCCAAGTTCAGCGTCCGCGAGGTGCGCGTCGCCATCGTCGCCGACCTGGGCAGCCTGCAGCGGCTCGCCTCGATCATCGGTGAGGGGCACCTGCGGGAGCTCGCGCTCACCGGCAAGGACGTCGACGCCGCCCGCGCCGAGAAGATCGGCCTGGTCAACGACGTCTACGAGAACCAGGACGCGGTGGTGAAGGCCGCGCGCGAACTCGCCGGCGAGATCGCTGCGAACCCGCCGCTGGTGGTGCAGGGTACGAAGCAGGTGCTGGCGGCGAACACCGAGCGCCAGGTCGCCGACGGCCTCCGGTACGTCGCGGCGTGGAACTCGGCGTTCCTGCCCAGCAAGGACCTCGGCGAGGCGGTCCAGGCGTTCATGGAACGGCGCGCGCCGGAGTTCAAGGGCGAATGACGGAGGAGGCAGCGTGAGCGCTTCGGAGGTCCACCACGCGTTCCGCGTCGCGCGGGACTACCTGTTGACCCACCGCGAGGACTACGACACGGCGTACCGCGACTTCGCCTGGCCGGAGTTCGACGAGTTCAACTGGGCGATCGACTGGTTCGACGTCGTCGCGCACGACCCGGACAACGCCGGGCGGTCCGCGCTGTGGATCGTCGAGGAGGACGGCACCGAGAACCGCTGGACCTACCCGGAGCTGTCCGGCCGGTCCAACCAGGTGGCGAACTGGCTGCGCAACCTCGGCGTCCGCCGCGGCGACCGGCTGATCCTCATGCTGGGCAACCAGGGCGAGCTGTGGGAGACGATCCTCGCCGCGATCAAGCTCGGCGCCGTGATCATCCCGGCATCGACGCTGCTCGGGCCGGCCGACCTGACCGACCGCGTCGAGCGCGGTGCCGCCAGGCACGTCGTCGTCCGTTCGGTGGACGCGCCGAAGTTCGACGGCGTGGCCGGCGGCTACACCCGGATCGCGGTGGGGGAGCCGGTCGAGGGCTGGCACCCGTACTCGGCCGCGTTCGCCGAATCGCCCGAGTACGCCCCCGACGGCCCGACCCGGGCCGGTGACCCGCTGCTGCTGTACTTCACCTCCGGCACGACCGCGAAGCCGAAGCTGGTGCAGCACACGCACGTCTCGTACCCGGTGGGCCACCTGTCCACGATGTACTGGATCGGGCTGGAACCCGGCGACGTCCACTTGAACATCTCCTCGCCGGGCTGGGCGAAGCACGCGTGGAGCAACTTCTTCGCGCCGTTCAACGCCGAGGCGACGGTGTTCCTCTACAACTACAGCCGGTTCGACGCGGGTGCCTTGCTGGCGCAGATGGACCGCTGCGGCGTGACGAGCTTCTGCGCGCCGCCGACGGTGTGGCGGATGCTCATCCAGGCCGACCTGACGGCGCTCCGAACGCCACCGCGCAAGGTCGTCGGGGCGGGGGAGCCGCTCAACCCCGAGGTGATCGAGCAGGTCCGGAAGTCGTGGGGCGTCACCATCCGCGACGGCTTCGGCCAGACCGAAAGCAGCGTCCAGATCGCGAACACGCCGGGCCAGGACGTCGTGCCCGGCTCGATGGGCCGCCCGCTGCCCGGATTCGTGGTGGCGCTGGTGGACCCGGTCAGCGGCGAGCGCGCGGCGGAGGGCGAAATCTGCCTCGACCTCGCCCACCGGCCGGTGGGCTTGATGACCGGCTACGCGGACGACGACGAGCGCACGTCGGCGGCCTTCGCCGGCGGTTTTTACCACACCGGTGACGTCGCTTCGATCGACGAACGCGGCTACCTCACCTACGTCGGGCGCACCGACGACGTGTTCAAGGCGTCGGACTACCGCATCTCGCCGTTCGAGCTGGAGAGCGTCCTCATCGAGCACGAGGCGGTGGCCGAGGCGGCGGTCGTCCCGGCCCCCGACCCGATCCGGCTCGCGGTGCCCAAGGCCTACGTCGTGCTGGCCGCGGGGTTCCCCGCGGACGCCGCGACCGCGCGGTCGATCCTGGCGTACTGCCGCGAGCACCTGGCGCCGTACAAGCGGATCCGGCGGCTGGAGTTCGCGGAACTGCCGAAGACGATCTCGGGCAAGATCCGGCGCGTCGAGCTGCGCGGCCGCGAGAGCGACCCGAAGCGCGCCCAGGGGACCGAGTACCGCGAGGAAGACTTCCCCGACCTCAAGTCCTGACGGCTCAGCGGCGGGTGCCCTCGACCTGGCGGCCGTCCTCGGTCGAGCACGCCGTCACCGGGTCGTTCGGGCCGCTGCCGCACGTCCAGTCGTCGAGGACGATCGGGCCCGGGCCGTCGGCGTCGTTCGCCTCGGCCGGGGTCAGCTTCGCGAAGTAGTCCTTCAGCAGCGTCGCCGCCGCGGCGCAGTCGATGTTGCCGTGCGCGACGACCGCCGTCTTCGCGCCGCCCGTACCGGTGACGTCGCCGCACGGCACGCCGGGGGCCGTCGACGCGGCCGCCGCGGCCGCGGCGGGCACCGGAGCGGGCGCGGCGGACGACGGCGCGGCGGGCGCCGGGTCGCCGCCGCAGCCGGCCAGTGCGGCGGCCGCGGCGACGAACAGCAAGGGGTAGGCGAGTGTCTTCATGGGCCCTTCAGGAGCGCGGGAGATCGGAACGGACTCACTCGGACGGCACGACGGCGGCGAAGACCGTCTGCTCGCCCTTGGTGCAGGTGGTGCCGCCCTGGGCGGCGGGCGGCCCGGAGGTGCACAGCCAGCCGTCGACGGTCTCGTTCACCGCGTCGTTCGAGCCGGCGCCCTGGCGCCCGGCGATCTTGCGGTGGAAGTCGCCGACCAGCTTCGTCGCCGAGACGCAGCTGACCCCGGCGGACCCGCTGTCGAAGACGTAGAGCGTGAGCCCGCTGGCGGCGGTGACGGTGCCGCACGACCCGGGCACCGACGGCGGCGGCCCGGACGGCTTGGTCACCGGGGCGGGCGCGGACTCGCTGCCGCCGGGGGACGGGGGCGGCGGCGGGGTCCCGGCCGAGGTCGGCACGGACGGCGGAGCGGTCGAGGACGGCGGGGCCGGGGGAGCCTGGGCGGCCGGATCGCCCGAACAGGCGGCGAGCACCGGCAGGGCGAGGCAGGCCACGAGCCACGTCCTCGTGGCGGTCGGGTGGGGCACCGCGATCCTTCCTCCCCGCTCAGCTCGGTCCCCGTCGGCCACGCGCCCACGGGTGTGCCGGAGATTACAACAGCGGGCCGGCGGCCGGTCCGGTGGCTGCCGGCAAGATGTCCACAATGGACGATTAACATTCCGTTCACGCTCCGAAACCTCCCGCTGTCATCAAGAATCGATCGGTCTAATTCGCGCCGCTCCGGTTAACAATCCGGCCCCGCGCGCCGAAGATCTTGGTGGAGGCCGAAGGGCTTCCCGTCCCGAATCCCCGTCCCGAATCCGTGAGAGCGATGAACGCCGACGCTGTGACCAGCACCGAAGACCCGTCCAGTCCGCCGACCGTCCCGAGCACCGTGGTCTGGTGCGGTGGCCGCCCGTACGTCCTCGAAGGCCGGGCCGGCCGCGCCCGCTGGATGGGCACCGACTACCGAGGCCGCCCGGAGTCGCTGACCAGCGCCGAGCTGCAGCGACGCGGGTGGAGCCACCGCCGCCGCGCGAGCTGACCCCGAGCCGGGCCGCACGAGCTGACCCGAGCCGGGCCGCGGGGGGTGGCCCGGCTCCGCGGCCGACCAGCCCGGACCCGCGCCGGAACGCCTCGGGTCCGGAGCCGGTCAGGCCGCCGTCGCGGCGATCGGCCCGTCGCCGCCGGTCGCCGCTCACGTCTCCGCGAGCCCGGTGGGCCCCGCGCCCCACGGCCCGGGCCCCGAGCGGGTCGCACCTCGCCGCCCGCTCGGCATCCGCGGCCCGCGCATCGTGTGGTTCCCACCCCGCCGCCCGCTCGGCGGCCGCAGGTCGGGCGCCTCGTCGCCCCGGCCCCGAGGCCCGTCGCGCCAAGCCGCGGGCGGTGGGCCGGGATGCGCCCCGCCACCCCGCCGCCCGCTCGGCGGCCGCAGGTCGGGCGCCTCGCCACCCCGGCCCCGAGGCCCGCCTCACCAAGCCGCGGGTGGCAGGTCGGGATGCGCCCCGCCACCCCGCCGCCCGCTCGGTATCCGCGGCCCGGGTGCCTCGCCGCTCGGCCCGGCCCGGGGCCCGTCGCGCCAAGCCGCGGGATGCGCCCCCCACCCCGCCGGCCGCCAGCCGGGAGGCCCCGCGGGCTGTCACGCTGCGTGCCGCACCACCGGGCGGCCCGGGCCCGTGCCGCTGTTTAATGGCCCGGTGAGCACAGCCGCCCCCGAACCCGCCGCTCCCGCCGGTGCCGAGCCGTCGTTGCTCCGGCAGGCCCTGAACGTCCCCAACATGCTGTCCCTGCTGCGGCTGGCCGGGGTGCCCGTTTTCCTCTGGCTGCTGCTCGGCCCGGAAGAAGACGGCTGGGCGCTCGCTCTGCTCGTCTTCAGCGCCCTCACCGACTGGCTCGACGGCAAGCTCGCCCGCTGGCTCAACCAGATGTCCCGGCTCGGGCAGCTGCTCGACCCGGCCGCCGACCGGCTCTACATCCTCGCCACCCTCGTCGCCTTCCTCGTGCGCGGCATCATCCCGTGGTGGGTCGTCGTCCCGCTGGTCCTGCGGGAGGCCGTGCTCGGCGTCTGCGTCGTCACCCTGCGCCGCCGCGGTTTCGCGCCGCCCGAGGTGACCTACATCGGGAAGGGCGCCACCTTCGTCCTGATGTACGCCTTCCCGTGCCTGCTGCTCGCGCAGGGCGGCTCGGACGTCGCCGCGGTGGCGCGGCCGATCGGCTACGCCTTCACCATCTGGGGCGCCGTCCTCTACGTCTGGTCCGGCGTGCTCTACGTCGTGCAGGCGCGCAACGCCCTGCGCGGCACCGGAGCGGAATGAGCTTTCCCCGGGTCGTGGCGGGCGGCTGCGCCGTGTGGGTGTAAGACTTCGCCCAACACTTTTCGCCAGTGAGGGCATGAAAGGGGACCGGCGTTGTCCGCTCCTGAAGAGCTTCGCTACACCGAAGAACACGAGTGGGTCGCCACCCGCGGCGAGGACACCCTCGTGCGCGTCGGCATCACCGAGTACGCGCAGGACCAGCTCGGCGACGTCGTGTTCGTCGACCTGCCCGACGTCGGCCGGCAGGTGAGCGCGGGCGACGTCTTCGGCGAGGTCGAGTCGACCAAGAGCGTCTCCGAGCTGTTCGCGCCGGTCGACGGGGAGGTCGTCGCGGTCAACGACGCCGTCGCCGACTCGCCCGAGCTGATCAACAGCGACCCCTACGGCGAGGGCTGGCTGATCGAGATCCGGCTCGACGACCCGGCGGGCCTGGAAGCCCTGCTCGAAGCCGAGGCGTACGACGCCCTGACCAAGGGCTGAACCCCACGTTGACCCGGTCGGACCAGCACTGCGCCGGTTCGGGGAGCCGGGGCTCGGAGAATCGATCAGGCACGGTACGTTGGCAGCTACACGTTCTTGAGTACTGGCAACACAGCATGTGTGGAGGAGAGCTCAGGTGAGCACGAACGACGGGCCCGGCGGCGTTCCCCCGGAGCAGTCTCCGGAGCGGACCTCTGTCTTCCGGGCCGACTTCCTGGCCGAAGCCGAAGGCCGCGAGCCCGCCCCGGAAGCCCCGGTCCAGGGTGTCGACGCCCTGCCCCCGGGTTCTGCCCTGCTGGTCGTGAAGCGCGGGCCGAACGCGGGTTCGCGGTTCCTGCTCGACCGCGACACCACCAGCGCCGGGCGGCACCCGGACAGCGACATCTTCCTCGACGACGTCACCGTCTCCCGCCGGCACGCCGAATTCCGGCGTGAAGGCGGCGAGTTCGTCGTCATCGACGTCGGCAGCCTCAACGGCACCTACGTCAACCGCGAGCCGGTCGACCAGGCGGTGCTCGCCGGCGGCGACGAGGTGCAGATCGGGAAGTTCCGCCTGGTCTTCCTGACCGGCCCGGGGCACGGGGGCCAGGGGGCGCAGTGACGGCGGCCGGGCGGCCACAGAACCACGGGTTGAGCATCGGGGCGGTCCTCGCGCAGCTGCGCGGCGACTTCCCCGATGTCACCATCTCCAAGATCCGGTTCCTCGAAGCGGAAGGCCTGGTCCAGCCGGGCCGGACACCGTCGGGCTACCGGCAGTTCGCCGCGGCGGACGTGGAGCGACTGAGGTTCGTCCTGGCCGCCCAGCGGGATCACTACCTCCCGTTGAAGGTCATCAAGGAACAGCTGGACGCGGCGGACTCGGGGGCCGGGCCCACCGCGGCCCTGCCCCGCCCGCCGCGCCGGCTGGTGCCGATCGACGCGCCGGCGGAGAACGTCGGCCTGCCCGTGGCGGACGACTTCACCGCGGGCAAGGAGCTGCGCCTGACCCAGGAGGAGCTCCTGGAGCAGGCCGGCATCGACGCGCCGGCACTGGCCGAGCTGCAGCAGTACGGCCTGGTCCGGCCCGGTCCCGCCGGGTTCTTCGACCCCGACGCGGTGCTGGTCGCGCGGACGGTCAAGGCGATGACCGAATTCGGGATCGAGCCGAGACACCTGCGTGCCTTCCGCGCCGCGGCCGACCGCGAGGTCGGGCTGCTGGAGCAGATCGTGACGCCGGTGTACCGGCACCGTGACCCGGAGGCCAAAGCGCGGGCCGACGAGGTGGTGCGGGAGCTGGCGGCGCTGTCCGTGACCCTGCACACGCTGCTCGTCAAGGCCGGAATCCGCGGCGTCTCCGGGTGTTGATCGATAACGGGGCAGTGAGATCCTCTTTGCGGTCCCATGTCAATGACTGAATGTTCGGCACCGCATGCCGTACCGTGAAGGCACGGGTTTGCGGCAGGCAAACTGAGAGAGTCCGGACAGCGAGCACAGCGCACGGATGACGGGTAGCGTCGGGAGTATGGGCGTGAAGCCGGTTCAGCGCTGCAGCCCGTGTGCACGAGAGGGAGGCGAAGCCCGATGAGCGAAATGCGCGTCGTCGGTGTGCGGGTCGAGCTGCCCGCGAATCAGCCGATCTTGTTGCTGCGGGAGACCGAGGGTGAACGGTACCTGCCGATCTGGATCGGCTCGGTCGAAGCCACCGCCATCGCCTTGGAGCAGCAGGGGGTCCGCCCCGCCCGCCCGCTCACGCATGACCTGCTGAAAGAGGTCATCGGAGCGCTCGGCCGGGAGCTGGAGCAGGTCGTCATCACCGACCTGAAGGAGGGCACGTTCTTCGCGGAGCTCGTGTTCGACGGCGACATCCGGGTGTCCGCCCGGCCGAGCGACTCGGTCGCCCTGGCCCTGCGGATCGGCGTTCCCATCCACGCCGTGGATTCGGTGCTGGAGGAAGCCGGCCTCATCATCCCGGACGAGCAGGAGGACGAGGTCGAGAAGTTCCGCGAGTTCCTCGACTCCGTGTCGCCGGAAGACTTCCGCGGAGCCGATACCTGAGGGTTCGGAGGTTCGGAGCTTGGGTGAGGTGCGCTCGCGGAAAGCGCTCGCGCCGAGCTCCTCGCCGTGTCTTCTGGGGGTGCAACCCCCAGACCCCGCCCGGGGGCACGCCCCCGGACCCCCGTCTCCTCCCGCGGTAGAGCTTTTCGCTCGCCTCGAGGTGTGAGAACTTGCCTTGACGTGGACGTCAACGTCTAGCGTCGAGGGCATGCGGATCGGAGAACTGGCGCAGCGCACGGGTACCACTACTCGTGCGCTGCGGTTTTACGAGGACCAAGGCCTGCTGCAGGCACGGCGCTCGGCCAACGGCTACCGCGAGTACGGCGAGGACGACCTCCAGCTCGTCAAGGAGATCCAGACCCTCCAGACGGTCGGCCTGACCCTCGACGAAACCCGCCCGTTCGTCGAGTGCCTGCGCAGCGGCCACGAAACCGGCGACTCCTGTGCGAGTTCGATCGAGGTGTACCGGCGCAAGCTCGAAGAAGCCGACGCCCTCCTCGCGCGGCTCGGCGGCATCCGCGGCGAACTGGCCGGGAAACTCGCGGCCGCCCTCGCGCGGCAGGCGCCCGATCCGTGTGTCGTGCCCGAATCCCCGCGCCCGTGAAGGAGCCCGCCTTGTCCGAAAACAACACCGTCGCCGACATCACCGACGCGACCTTTGCCGAAGTCCTCGGCAGCGACGTCCCCGTGCTCGTCGAGTTCTGGGCCACCTGGTGCGGCCCGTGCCGGATGGTCGGCCCGGTGCTCGCGCAGCTGGCCGCCGAGCGGGCCGGTGAACTCGCCGTCCGCAAGATCAACGCCGACGAGAACCCGGAGACCACCCGCGCCTACCAGGTCATGTCGCTGCCGACGATGATCCTCTTCCGCGGCGGCGAGCCGGTCGAGACGATCGTCGGCGCGTTCCCGAAGGCCCGCATCGAAGACCGGCTCGACCGGGTCCTCAAGGCGCCGTCGCTTTGACGAACGTGTCCGCCACTTCGCGCCCGTACGTTTCGAGGTCCAGCGAAGGGTCGGCCGCGTAGGCGGCGGCGACACCGTCGATGGCCTGCGCGATCGACATCGCCATCACCTCGGGCGTGAAGGCGCCGAAGGTGCCGTCGGCCTGGCCCTGCTTGAGCTGCCGGGCCAGGCCGTGCACCCGCAGGTCGTCGACCAGCACCTTCGTCATCACCCAGCCGTCGGCATCGTCGGAGTTGGCGGCCAGCTCCGACAGCGCCCGGACGCACTCCGGGTACGCCCGCAGGAACGCGATCGACGTCTCGATGTGCGCCCGCAGGTAGCCGCGCCGGTCGGCCGGGTCGAGGCCGCCGCCGGTGCGTTCGGTGAGGAACGCGCCCTTGGTCTCGACGACCGTGCTGAGCACGGCCTGCATGAGGCCGGCCTTGTTCGTGAAGTGGTACGAGATCAGCCGGGTGCTGCTGAGCCCAGCGCGCTCCTTGATCTTGGCGAAGGTGGTCCGGCGGTAGCCGAGGTCGGCCAGGACGCCGATGGTCGCCCCGATGATCTGCGCCCGGCGCGCGGCCTCGGTGGCACCGAGGCCCAGTTCGGCCATGAGGTCGGTGTTTACTTGCATGAGTAAAAGTTACTCGGCTGAGTAAAAAATGTCCACCGGGTTTGCCGGGCCACGAGTGGGGGTACGGCGAACGGCTCAAAGGCTCAGCCGACCGTTGAGCGTTGCCGCGCGTCGCGTTGACCGGTGTTCTCCTGGCGCTTACCGTCGAAGGAGGTAAATCGCCACGGTGTGATTCACGGTCTGGGGCCGGACCGTGGCGGTTGATCTCCGGCGGGTCCCACTCCTGGGACTCCTCCGGCTGTCATTCGCCGGCCACCAGGTCGGGCGAGGGGAGGCTTGCGTGGTCGAGGCTGGTTCCGAGAAGCAGCCTGTCGGGGTCGCGACTGGCGAGCAGGGGGAACTGTTCCCCGATGACTCGCTGCCCGACGAGCTGGTGGGCTACCGGGGTCCGGCGGCGTGCCAGATCGCCGGCATCACCTACCGTCAGCTCGACTACTGGGCCCGCACCAAACTGGTCGCGCCCAGCATCCGCACCGCGCACGGCTCCGGCTCGCAGCGGCTGTACTCCTTCAAGGACATCCTGGTCCTCAAGGTCGTCAAGCGGCTCCTGGACACCGGCGTCTCGCTCCAGAACATCCGGGTCGCCGTCGACCACCTGCGCGTCCGCGGCGTCCGCGACCTGGCCCGGGTGACGCTGTTCTCCGACGGCACCACGGTGTACGAGTGCACCTCTCCGGAGGAGATCGTCGACCTGCTCCAGGGCGGCCAGGGCGTCTTCGGCATCGCCGTCAGCGGCGCGATGCAGGAGATCAGCGGCACCATCCACGAGTTCCCGGCCGAACGCGCCGACGGCGGCATCGTCGAGACGCACCAACCGGACGAACTCACTCAGCGCCGCAACGCCCGCAAGACCGGTTGATCACCACTGCGGCAGACAGAGTAAGGTTCACCGTGCGGTCGACGAATCCGCGCGGGAGAGTCCGAGCCACACCTTGAGCTCGGCGCCGAAGGAGCAAGTCCTCCCCGGAACCTCTCAGGCACCCTGGACCGCGCGGACGAGACGCCTCTGGAAAGCGGGTCGTCAGGACACAGCCTGATGGCCCCGCCGACGGTGCAAGCCCGGTTCAACCTGCGGGCGAAACTCTCAGGCGCCCTTCGGGGTCAGACAGAGCGGGGAGGGTTCCTCCGGGTTTGGGCGAGCCGTGCTCGCGGCATGCGCTCGCCCGAACCCTTCGGAGTGTCTTGTGGGGGTGCAACCCCCACACCCCGCCCGGCGGGCTCCGCCCCCGGACCCCCGCCGTGGTCACCTCGTGAACTAAGGTCGGGTCAGGCGGGCATGCCGTTCGGAGGAGGTCTCGTGGAGCCGTCACTCGCCTCCCTGGAACAGGGTCTTCCCTTCGCCGACCGGCACATCGGGCCCGGACCGGACGAACTCCGCCACATCCTCGACGTCATCGGCGTCGCCTCCCTCGACGAACTCGCCGAACGGGCCGTGCCGTCGTCGCTGCGGGAGTCCGCGCAGCCCCTCGAACTGCCTCCGCCCGCCTCCGAAGCGCAGGCGCTGGCCGAACTCCGGGAGCTGGCCGGGCGCAACCGGCTGACCGCCTCGATGATCGGGCTCGGCTACCACGACACCGTCACCCCGCCCGTCATCCGGCGCAACGTGCTCGAGAACCCGGCCTGGTACACCGCCTACACGCCCTACCAGCCCGAGATTTCCCAAGGGCGGCTCGAAGCGCTGCTCAACTTCCAGACCATGGTCGCGGACCTGACCGGGCTCCCCGTCGCCAACGCGTCCTTGCTCGACGAGGCCACCGCGGCCGCCGAGGCCATGACCCTGGTGCGCCGGGCCGGGCGAGGGACCTCCCACCGGTTCGTCGTCGACGAAGACACCCTGCCGCAGACCCTCGCCGTGCTTCGGACCCGGGCCGAGCCGCTCGGCATCGAACTGGTCGTCGAAGACCTCTCCCAGGGGCTGACCGGGCTCGGGCTCGGCGGTGACTTCTTCGGCGTGCTCCTGTCCTACCCCGGCGCGTCCGGGGCGGTCCGGGAGCTCGACCTGACCATCGGCGAGGCCAAGAAGCACGGCGCGGCCGTGATCGTCGCCGCCGACCCCCTCGCCCTCACCCTGCTGCGCCCGCCCGGCGAGCTCGGCGCCGACGTCGCCGTCGGCTCGACGCAGCGGTTCGGCGTCCCGCTCGGCTTCGGCGGCCCGCACGCCGCCTACCTCGCCGTGCGGAAGGGCCTGGAACGGCAGCTGCCCGGCCGGCTGGTCGGCGTCGCGAAGGACGCCGACGGCGCGCCCGCGTACCGGCTCGCCCTGCAGACCCGCGAGCAGCACATCCGCCGCGAGAAGGCGACGTCCAACATCTGCACCGCGCAGGTCCTCCTCGCGGTGATGGCGTCGATGTACGCGGTGTACCACGGGCCCGAGGGCCTGCGGTCGATCGCGCTGCGCGCCCACCGGATGGCCACCGTGCTCGCCGCCGGCCTCGCCGAGGGCGGTGTCGACGTCGTGCACGGCGAGTTCTTCGACACGGTCGTCGCGGCGGTGCCCGGCCGGGCGGACACCATTGTCGCCGCCGCGCGCGACCTCGGCATCTCCCTGCGCCGGATCGACGACGACCACGTCGGCATCGCCTGCGACGAAACCACGACCCGCGAGCGGCTTTCCGGCGTCTGGAAGGCGTTCGGCGTCTCCGTGTCCGATGTGGACGGATTGGACGCGGACACCGCCGACGCCCTCCCGGCCCCGCTGCGGCGCACGAGCGAATTCCTCACGCACCCGGTGTTCCACGCGCACCGCTCGGAAACCGCGATGCAGCGCTACCTCCGGCGGCTGGCGGACTCCGACGTCGCGCTCGACCGCAGCATGATCCCGCTGGGCTCGTGCACCATGAAGCTCAACGCCACGGCGGAGATGGAGCCCATCAGCTGGCCGGAGTTCGCCGGCCTGCACCCGTTCGCACCGGCCGAAGACGCCGCCGGGCTCCTGACCGTGGTCGCCGACCTGAGCGCCTGGCTCGCCCGGATCACCGGCTACGACACGGTTTCCCTGCAACCCAACGCGGGCAGTCAGGGCGAGTTCGCCGGCCTGCTCGCCATCCGCGCCTACCACCGCGCCCGCGGCGAGCACGCGCGGGACGTCTGCCTGATCCCGGCCAGCGCGCACGGCACGAACGCGGCCAGCGCGGTGATGGCGGGCATGCGGGTCGCCGTCGTCCGCTGCGACGAGGCGGGCAACATCGACCTCGCCCACCTGCGGTCCACAGTGGACGAGCACCGGGCCGATCTCGCCGCGATCATGCTCACCTACCCGTCGACGCACGGCGTCTACGAAGACACCGTCGGCGAGGTGTGCGCGGCGGTGCACGACGCGGGCGGGCAGGTGTACGTCGACGGCGCCAACCTGAACGCGCTGATCGGCGTCGCCCAGTACGGCCGCTTCGGCGCCGACGTCTCGCACCTCAACCTGCACAAGACGTTCTGCATCCCGCACGGCGGCGGCGGGCCGGGCGTCGGCCCGATCGGGGTCCGGGCGCACCTGGCGCCGTTCCTGCCGAACCACCCGCTGCAGCCGGCGGCCGGACCGGCCACCGGCGTCGGCCCGGTCAGCGCGGCGCCCTGGGGCAGCGCGTCGATCCTGCCGATCTCGTGGGCGTACATCCGGATGATGGGCGCCGAAGGGCTCCGCCGGGCGACGCTCGTGGCGGTGGCCACCGCCAACTACGCCGCCCGCCGCCTCGCCGATCATTACCCGGTGCTGTACGCCGGCCGCGAAGGGCTGGTGGCGCACGAATGCATCCTCGACCTCCGGCCGCTGACGAAGGCCACCGGCGTCACGGTCGACGACGTCGCGAAACGGCTGGCGGACTACGGGCTGCACGCGCCGACGATGTCCTTCCCGGTCGCGGGCACGCTGATGGTGGAGCCGACCGAGAGCGAAGACCTCGCCGAGCTCGACCGCTTCTGCGCCGCGATGATCGCGATCCGCGCCGAAATCGACCGCGTCGCGGCGGGGGAGTGGCCCCTCGAGGCCTCACCGCTGCGGCAGGCACCGCACACCGCCCGCTGCGTCGCGGGCGACTGGGATCGGCCGTACAGCCGCGAAACCGCGGTGTTCCCGGCGGGGACGGCCGCACCGAAGATCTGGCCCCCGGTCCGCCGCATCGACGGCGCGGCGGGCGACCGCAACCTGGTCTGTTCGTGCCCTCCGCCGGAGGCCTTCGCCTGAAGCCGGGTTCCGCCGGTGCGGGCACACTGCGGGCGCACAGGAACGCCGGGTAGGTTGACGCCCATGGTGAGTGGGACCGGTCCTGATCGGACGTCCGTGGTCGTGACCGGCGGCAGCGGCTTCATCGGCCGGGCCGTCGTGCGCGCCCTCCGCGACCGGGGCGGCCCGGTCACCGTCGTGGACCGGGTGCCGTTCCCCGAAGACCGCGACGGCGTGCGCGTGGTGACCGGCGACCTCCGCGACGCCGCCGTCCGAGAGCAGGCCGTGACCGGCGAGACCGCGGCGATCGTGCACCTCGCCGCGCTGACGTCGGTGCTGAAGTCGGTCGAGCTGCCCGAGGACACCTTCGCCGACAACGTCCTGGTCACCCAGGAGCTGCTGGAGCTCGCGCGCCGCCGCGAGGTGCCGAAGTTCCTGCTCGCCTCGACCAATGCGGTGATCGGCGACGTCGGCACCGCGACCATCACCCCGGACCTACCGCTGCGCCCGCTGACGCCGTACGGCGCCACCAAGGCGGCGTGCGAAATGCTGCTGTCGGGCTACGCCGGGGCGTACGGCATGACCACGTGTGCGTTGCGGTTCACCAACGTCTACGGCCCGGGAATGTCCCACAAGGACAGTTTCGTGCCGCGGATGATGCGGGCCGCGCTGACCGGCACCGGGGTCCGGGTCTACGGCGACGGCCGCCAGCGCCGCGACCTCGTGCACGTCGACGACGTCGTCCGCGCGATCCTGCTGGCCCTCGGCAGCGGCTATTCGGGCCGCGCGATCGTCGGTGCCGGGCGCTCGGTGTCCGTGCTCGAGATGGTCGAAGCCGTGCGCGAGGTGACCGGCGCCGAGCTGCCGGTCGAGCACGTCGAGGCGCCGGCCGGGGAGATGCCCGCGGTCGTCGTCGACGTCTCGGCGAGCGCGGAGACCATCGGCTACTCCCCGGAGGTCTCGCTCACCGAAGGCCTGGCCACGGCGTGGAAGTACTTCTCCGGCCTCCAGACGCCGTGACACCGTTTCTCCGCCGGCACTGGCTGCTGCTCCTCCTGCTCGTCCCGGCGATCACGCTCCGGGTGCTGACCTGGCTGGCCTACCGGCCCGCGCTGCTGTTCATCGATTCGTTCCGCTACATCGACAACCTGCACGCCCTGCGGGCCGATCAGCTCGACCCGATCGGCTACGACCTGGTCCTGCGGCCGCTCCTCGCGGTCGGCGGGCTCGCCTGGGTCACCGCGGTGCAGCACGCCGGCGGGGTGCTGATCGCGATCGGCGTCTACGGGCTGGTCCTGCGTCTCGGCGGCCGCCCGTGGGTCGCCGCGCTCGCCGCGGCCCCGGTGCTGCTCGACGCCTATCAGCTGCAGATCGAGCAGAACATCATGTCCGAGGTGACGTTCGAGGCCGTCCTCCTCGGGCTCCTCTGGCTGCTGCTCGGCCGGGGCACACCGGGCTGGAAGCGCGCCGGCGCGGCGGGCCTGCTGCTCGGCTTCGGCGTGCTGACGCGGCTGATCGGGATCTCCCTGGCCCTCCCGCTGCTGGTCTTCCTCGTGGTCGCCGGGGGAGCGTGGCGGCGGTGGGCGGGCTGGCGCCGGGCCGGCGTCGGCCTCCTGGGCCTGCTCGCCGTGCTCGTGCCGTACGCGGCGCGGGTGCACGCGGAAACCGGCAAGTGGGGGCTGAGCGGGCCGTCCGGGAACATGCTCTACGGCCGGACCGCCGCCGTCGCCGACTGCGCGAACCTCCACCTCGACCCGGTGCTGCGGGTGTTCTGCCCGGCCGAACCCCGTGAAAAGCGGCTCGTCGACAACTACACCCACGCCGACCTCGACCCGAACTGGCCGGGCCCGCTGCCGCCCGGCGCGGACAAGGCCGCGCTGGCCCACGAGTTCGCCGTCGACGTCCTGGAACAGCAGCCCCGCGACGTCGCCGAAGCGATCCTGGATGACTTCGCCAAGAGCTTCGCCTGGACCCGCGAGCAGGGCCTGACCGACGTCCCCCTGGACCGGTGGCAGTTCCAGCTCACGTACCCGCAGTGGGCCGACCAGTCGCTGATCGACCTGGTCACGCTGCAGAACGACGGCGTCGTCGCGAGCGTCGACCAGCCACTGGCGAAGATCCTCCGCGACTACCAGCTCGACGGCGGCTACGTCTCGGGCGGGGTGCTCGGCCTCAGTGCGCTGCTGGGCCTGCTGCCGGTGGTGCGGCGCAAGAAGCCCCTGGACCGGGCCCAGGCGGGGGCGCTGTTCGCGGCGTCGAGCGGGCTCCTCCTGCTGTTCGCCTCGGCGGTGTTCCAGTTCTCGTGGCGCTACCAGCTCCCGGCGCTCGTGCTACTGCCCGTCGCCGGGGCGCTCGGCTTCACCACGCTGACCTCGGCGAGCCGGAAGCGGCTCGCCGCCTTCCCCGCCGACGTCGACTCCGGCGCCCTCGCCGACTTCCGCGGCCGCCACCCGGACCCGGAACTGGCGCCGCTGACCGTCGTCATCGCCGCCTACAACGAAGCCGGCGGCATCGGCGAAGTCCTGGAGAAGATGCCGGACGAGTGCCTCGGCATGCGGGTGGACGTCCTCGTCGTCGTCGACGGCGGCACCGACGACACGGCCGCGATCGCCGAGGCGCACGGCGCGTACGTGTGCGTCGCGCCCCGCAACCGCGGCCAGGGCGCCGCGCTGCGGCTGGGCTACCACCTCGCGGCCGAAGCCGGCGCCGAGTACATCGTGACCACCGACGCCGACGGCCAGTACGACAACAGCGAGCTGGAAACGCTGGTGCGTCCGGTCGTCGAGGGCACCGCGGACTTCGTCACCGGGTCCCGGCGGCTCGGGCACGAGGAAGCCGACAGCCGCGTCCGATGGCTCGGCGTGCGCGTCTTCGCGATCCTGGCGTCGGTGCTCACGGCCCGGCGGATCACCGACACGTCGTTCGGCTTCCGCGCGATGCGGGCGGACCTGGCCTGCTCGGTCCCGCTGCGCGAGCCGCAGTACCAGTCGTCGGAGCTGCTGCTCGGCGTCACCGCCCGCGGCGCCCGCGTCGTCGAGCTGCCGATGAGCATGCGGCTGCGCAAGGCGGGCAAGAGCAAGAAGGGCGGCAGCCTGGTCTACGGCGCCAACTACGCCCGGGTCATGACGGGGACGTGGTGGCGGGGGTACGTGCTGCGCCGCGGCCGAACACGAACCGGTCGAGCAGCGTGAACTTGACGACGAACACCAGGGCGTAGCTGGCGACGTACGCGCCGTCGACCAGCACGACCCACCAGAAGTGCGGCAGGCCCAGCGGGGACAGCAGCGAGCCGGCGAGGGTGGTCAGGCCGATCGACGCCAGCCCGCCGAGCCCGATCACCGCGAGGTACGGGAGCAGCTCGCGCCGGACGCGCGGCCGCCCGGTGCGGCCCCACACCCAGCGCCGCGTGACCAGGAAGTTCAGCACCGCCCCGGCCGCCCAGGCCAGCGTGCTCGCCAGGGCCGCGGCGCCGCCGGTGGCGAGGACGGCGAGCAGCACGACCTGGCTGAGGACCGTGGCGGCGACCGACGTGGTCGCGGCGCGCGCCAGCCGGGCCCAGCCGCGACGGCGGGTCTTCTCCGCCGTGCGGGCCCGCACGCCGTTGGTTACGGTCGTCATGCTCCCATCCTCCCCGCGGGCCGGCCGCGCCGCCGTCCGACCCCCTTACGCATAGGAGATTCACAGCTCATTGCCAGGTCTTCATCAGCACGTGATCTATAGCGTTCGGGTGGCGTAAACGAGCAGGAAGGGCGGCACAATGCGTGTGCTGGTTCTCGGCGGTGACGGATATCTGGGCTGGCCGACCGCGTTGCACTTATCGGACAAAGGCCATGAGGTGGCCGTTCTCGACAATTTCGCGCGGCGCGGGTACGACGCCGAACTCGGTGTCGAAAGCCTGGTCCCGATCAAATCCCTCGCCGACCGGATCGCGACTTGGCGCGAGGTGTCGGGCCGGACGATCACCAGCTACGAAGGCGACCTCCTCGACGCGGAGTTCCTGTTCGGGGCGGTGCGGGAGTTCGCGCCGGACGCCGTCGTCCACTACGCCGAGCAGCGGTCGGCGCCGTATTCCATGATCGACCGCGAACACGCGGTGTACACGCAGCACAACAATGTGGTCGGGACGCTGAACCTGCTCTATGCGATCGCGGAGATCGACCCCGCGATCCACCTGGTCAAACTCGGCACGATGGGCGAATACGGTACGCCGAACATCGACATCGAAGAAGGCTGGCTGGAGCTGGAGCACAACGGCCGCTCCGACCGCGTGCTGTTCCCGAAACGGCCGGGTTCGTTCTACCACCTGACCAAGGTCCACGATTCCCACAACATCGAATTCACCTGCCGCGCGTGGGGCCTGCGCGCCACGGACCTCAACCAGGGCATCGTGTACGGCCAGCAGACGCCGCAGACGGCGCTGGACCCGCGGCTGGCGACCCGCTTCGACTACGACGCGGTGTTCGGCACGGTGCTCAACCGGTTCGTCATCCAGGCCGTGCTGGGCCAGCCGCTGACGGTGTACGGCAAGGGCACGCAGACCCGCGGCCTGATCGACATCCGCGACACCGTGGAGTGCATCCGCCTGGCCGTCGAGCACCCGGCCGAGCCGGGGGAGTTCCGCGTGTTCAACCAGATGACCGAAAGCATGCCGGTGGCCGGCATCGCCGAGCTGGTGGCCGACCGGTTCCCCGGGCCGGTGCAGATCGAGCAGCTGGAGAACCCGCGCACCGAGGCACCGGAGCACTACTACAACGTGAAGCACACCGGGCTGGTCGGGCTGGGCCTGGAGCCGCACCTGCTGTCGGACACGCTCATCGAATCGATGTTCGACATCGTGGGCGCCAACAAGCACCGGGTGAACCCGGAGAAGCTCCGCCCGACCGTCCGCTGGCGGGGCGCGCTGAAGGCCTGACGGCCGTCGGGGCTCCCGCCGGGGAGCCCCCACGGGTTCAGCCGGGCAGCTTGTCCAGGAACCCGTGCACCTTGGCGATCTTCCCGGCTTCCAGTTCGACGACGTCGAACCCGATGGCGACCGGCTCGGCGCCGGGGGTGCCGAGGTACCACTGGAAGCGGGCGAGGTCGTGGTGGGCGTCGGGCTCGGCGGGCAGGCTGAAAGTGAGCCCACCGAACTGCTGCTGCGCCCCGGCGACGAACTGGTCGATCCCGTCGTGCCCGGTGACGGCGCCGAGCGGGTCGGTGTAGCCGGCCTCGGCGGTGAAGACGTCGGCGATGAGGGCCCGGCGCTTGTCGGCGTCGGTCTCGTTCCAGGCCGCGATGTACTGCTCGACGAGGGTGCGGACGTCGCTCATGACTGGTTCCTTTCGTTGGGGGACAACCGGTTCGGCTGTCCCGCTGCTGGAACCCACTCTGGCGGCGCCGCGACGGCCCGTCGATTACGCGGGAGGTAATGCCGGGCCATTACCCGCGAAGTAATGGCAGCGGCTCGGTGATCGCCGTAGCGTCGCTCGCGTGACGACCATGGTGCAGACACGGCAGCGGCCCGTCGGGGAACTGCTGCGGGAATGGCGCGACCGGCGCCGGATCAGCCAGCTCGACCTGGCCATCTCGGCCGACATCTCCACCCGCCACCTGAGCTTCGTGGAAACCGGGCGGTCCAAGCCGAGCCGGGACATGGTGCTGCGGCTCGGCGAGCACCTCGACGTCCCGCTGCGGGAGCGCAACCGGCTGCTGCTCGCCGCCGGCTACGCCCCCGCGTACACCGAGAGCGCGCTGGGGGACCCCGGGATGGACGCCGTCCGCCGGGCCGTGCGGCAGCTCCTCGCGGGCCACGAGCCGTACCCGGCCGCCGTCGTCGACCGGAACTGGGACCTCGTCGAGGCCAACGCCGCCACCGGCCTCTTCGTCGCCGGGATCCCGGCCGGGCTGACCACCAACGTCCTGCGCGCGACCCTGCACCCCGACGGCATGGCCCCGCACATCCGCAACCTGGGGGAGTGGCGCGCCCACCTGCTCGGCCGGCTGCGGCGGCAGGTGGCCCAGACCGCGGACGCGGGGCTCGCCGAGCTCCTGGACGAGCTGCGCGGGTACCCCTGCGACCAGCCCGTGCCCGAGGTCGAGGTCCCCGGACCGGGTGACATCTTCGTGCCGCTCGAGTTCCGCCACGAGGGCACCGACCTCACCTTCTTCAGCACGGTCGCCACGTTCGGCACCCCGCTGGACGTCACCGTGGCGGAACTGGTGATCGAGTCGTTCTTCCCGGCCGACCCGGCGACGGCGGCGTATCTGCGCGAGCGGGCCGCCCGGGTGGGATGATGGAGGTCCGCGCAGCATCCGAAGTGAGGATCACCGGTTGATGGCCGTCCCGCCTTCGCTCGCCCTGTCCGTCGGAGTCCGCATCCCCCAGCTGCTGTTCGGCGTCGCCGGCCTGTCCCCGGCCGAAACCGGCCGGGCCGTCCGCATCGCTCTCGACACCGGCTACCGCGGCATCGACACGACCCCGGGCACCGAGCCGGCGGTGGGCGCGGAGCTCGCCGCGGCCGACGTGCCCCGCGAAGACCTCTTCGTCAGCTTCCACGTGCCCGCCCAGGGGTACGACACCGCCCGCCGGGCCGCGGACCAGGCGCTGGAAGCGCTCCAGCTCGAGCGGGCCGACCTGTGCCTGCTGGACGGCACGCAGGGCGCGTTCACCGATACCTGGCGCGCCCTGAGCAGGCTGCGGGCGGACGGGCGGGTCCGCGCGGTCGGCGTCGCCGGCTTCGGCGTCTCCGAGCTGCGCCGGCTGATCGACGCGACCGGCTCGGTGCCGGCGGTGAACCAGATCGAGCTGCACCCGTGGCTGCAGCAGCTCCCGCTGCGCGAGTTCCACGGCGAGCGCGGCATCGTCACGGCCGCCGCCAGCCCGGCCGCGAACGCCGCGCTGCTGTCGGACGAGACGGTCACCGCGCTCGCCGCCAAGTACGGCAAGACCCCGGCCCAGATCGTGCTCCGCTGGCATCTGCAAAACGAGACGGTCGCGGTGGCGGCGTCGGCCACCACCACCCGGATCCGGGAGAACTTCGGGATTTTCGACTTCGAACTGGCCGACGACGACGTCGCCGTGGTGGCCGAGCTCGACAACGGCACGCGCGTCTAGCGGCTAGGTGGACTTGATCCCCGCCGCGGCGAAGTCGGCCTGCTGGGCGGGCTGCTCCAGGTACTCGCGGAAGGTCTGGGCGGCGCGCAGCGCGGTGTCGTCGATGCCCGGCCCGGCCAGCCCGATGAACGGGTAGTCCGCCGAGCGCGCGTTCGCCACCGACTGGGCGGGCGAGCCGATCATCTCCGGCTTCTTGGTGGTGAGCTCGCTGACCCAGTACGACGATTCGGGCAGCCACGCGGCCGGGAGCCCGCCGATGGAGTCCACCTTCGCCCGGCCGACCAGCGCGTCGAGCACCTGCGCCGACGGCTTGCCTTCGATCGTGATGCGCACGCACTTCCCGTGGACGACGGTGGCGGCCTGGTTCCACCGGTCGGCCGCGGCGGTGACCGGCTTCTGCACGCTCGGGGTGACGACGATCCGCATCTGCGCGGTCCCGCCGTCGCAGCTGGCGGCCTGCGCCTCGGCGCGGCTGTTGAGCTCGTTGTCGGCCCAGTTCCAGCCGACGACGCCGAGCCCGATGAGGACGGCCAGCACCATGCAGGCGATCGGCCAGCCGGCGATCCGCCGGCGCGGAGCTTTCTTCCCGACGATGCGGTGCGACCCGGTGGCGTCGGCGGTCTTGCCGACGATCCGGTGCGAACCGGTGCCCTCGCTGCGGCCGGCCCGGTGGGGGCCGGTGCTGTCGCTGCGCCCGGCGCGGTCGGGGCCGGTGGTGTCACTGCGCTCGCTGCGGTCGAGGCCGGTGCTGACGCCGTGCTCGGGACCGGCACTGTCGCCGCGGTCGGCGGTCCGGGCGCCGGTGTCGTCGCTCCGGTCGAGGATGCGGGGAGAGCCGGGCGCTTCGCCGCGGGCGGCGCGGTCACCGGTCCGGGCGCCGGTGTCGTCGCCCCGGTCGGCGAGGGGGGAAACCCCGGGGGCCGCGAGCTCGTCGTCCGGCCGGGCGATGACCTCGGTCCGCTCGGCGGCCGATTCGGGGTGGCGGCCGGCGGGTTTGCCGCCCTTGCGGCGCGCGCGGGGAGCGGCGGAATCGGCGGGGAAGCCGCCGGTCGCTCCGGCGGGGCCGGCGATCGGGTGGGCACCGGAGGCTCCGGCTCGGCGGGCAGCTCGGGTGGATCTGCCGGAGCCGGGGGTTTCGGTGCGGTCCGGGGCCGAGCGGTCGCCGCCCTTGCGGCGCGAGCGCGCGGGGGTACCGGTGCTCCCGACGGTGGCGTACGCGGCGGTGGTTTCACTGTCGGCGGCGGGGAGGGCACCGGAGGTGTCGCCGCGGCGGCCGGTGGCGGTTTCGCCGTTGGCGACCGGGAAGGTGCCCGAGGCCTCGCCGCGACGGCCGGTGGCGGTCTCGCCGGTGGCGACCGGGTGGGCGCCGGAGGTGTCGCCGCGGCGGCCGGTGGTGGTCTCGCCGTTGGCGACCGGGTGGGCACTGGAGGTTTTACCGCGGCGACCGGTGGCGGTTTCGCCGTTGGCGACCGGGTAGGCGCCCGAGGCTTCCCCTCGGCGGCCGGTGCGAGGCGCGGTCGCTTCGCCACCGGCGACGGGGTGGCCACCGGGCACGTCCCCTCGGCGGGCGGCGGTCGTCTCGCTGCCGGCGACCGGGTAAGCGCCGGAAGCTTCCCCCCGGCGCGAAAGGGTCGTGGTGATTTCGCTGCTCGTGACGGGGTAGGCACCGGAGGCCTCACCGCGGCGAGGCGCGCGGGTGACGGTCGAATCACCGCCGGCGACCGGGTACGAACCCGAAGCCTCCCCGCGGCGCGGGGCACGAGTCACCGTGGACTCGCCCCTGCCCGCGGCGGGGTACGACCCGGAAGCTTCCCCGCGGCGAGCGCCCGCGACGGGGTACGAACCCGAAGCCTCGCCTCGCCGGGCGGCCGGGTTCGCTCCGCCGCTCTCGGGCGGGTAGCCGGGCGCCTCCGCCCCTTCCGTGAAGAAAGCCGAACCGGATGACTCGCCCTGGGCACGGGCGGTGGAACCTCGGCCCGCGATGCCGAAGGCGGCCGAGATGGAGCTGCGTCCCGGGGTGCGGAAAGCGCCGGAAGCCTCGCTGCGCCCCTCGGGGGGCACGCTGGGCGTGCGGTCCTGAGGGTGCGGCACCGGCTCCTCGTCCCGGTAGTGTCGCCCCATCCGTCATCCTTTCGGGGTGAGCGCATGCCAAGCACGCGCTGCTATGCAATCAAACCGTTATCACCCTAACAGGTGAGTATCGGAGAGAGAATAATCTGACTCACAGTGGGTCGTGCTCAGGGTGCTGTGCGCTGACCAGGCGATGGCAATGCGCAATCAGGCGATGACGCAGCGGCGCCGCCCGGCGGGCGAACTCGCCTTGGGCCCGGGCGTATTCGGCCCGGCCCGCCGCCGTCTCGATCCGCACCGGCGGGTAGCCCAGCTCCGCCAGGTCGTACGGGCTCGCCCGCATGTCCAGGGTCCGGATCTCGACCGCCAGCTCGAAACAGTCCGCCACGAGCTCCGCGGGCACGAACGGGTCGAGCTTGTACGCCCATTTGAACAGATCCATGTTCGCGTGCAGGCACCCCGGCTGCTCGAGTGCGATCTGCGTCTCCCTCGACGGCGTCAGCTCGTTGAGCGGCCGCGCGGGCGCCGTGAAGAAGCGGAACGCGTCGAAGTGCCCGCAGCGGATGTCCAGGGCCTCCACGACCGCGTCGGTGCCCGCCGAACCCAGCCGCAGCGGCACCTGGTCGTGCCGGATCGAATCGGCGGGCTCGCGGTACACCATCGCCCACTCGTGCAGCCCGAAGCAGCTCAGCCGGGGCGCGCGCGACGCCGTCGCCGTCAGCAGGCCGAGGACGAACTCGGCCGTCCGCACCTTGCCCTCGCCGAAACCGGCGGGATCCAGCACCACGCCGTCGCGCGTTTCGACGTACCCCTTGCGGTCCAGGAAGCGCCGCGCCGCGGGCCCGGCGAGCGCGACGCGGGGCCCGGGCTGCCACCGCTCGAGGTGCGACGGCCGGTACGAGTAGTAGGTGAACAGGAAGTCCAGCACCGGGTGCTTCTCGCCGCGCGACCGCCGCTGCTGGTGCGGGCCGGTCCAGCGCCGCATCCGCGAGACGTGCGCCGCCTCCCGGGCCAGCCAGTCCGGTTCGGCGAGCACCTCGGCGCCGGTCATGCGCCGACGTGGGTGCCGTCGCGCACCGTGCCCACGTACTCCTCGACGAGGTCTTCCAGCGCGACGACGCCGACCGCGTTGCCGTCGGCGTCGAGCGCCCGCGCGAGGTGGCTGCGTTCCTTGCGCATGGCCGAAAGCGCGACGTCGAGCCGCGCGTCGGCCCGCAGTTCGGTGAGCGCGCGGGTCTTCGAGTCGGGCACGGTCGTACCCGGGTCCTGCCCGGCCAGGTCGAGGATGTCCTTGACGTGGATGTAGCCGGTCAGGCGCCCGTCGTCGGTGCACACCGGGAACCGCGAGAACCCGGTGGACGACACGGCCTTTTCGACCTCGCCGACGGTCGGCCCGCAGGGGAGCGTGGTCAGCTCGGCGGTGGGCACCAGCACGTCGGCGACCGTCTTCTGCACCGACGAGAGCGTCTGGGCGAGCCGCTGGTGCTCGGACTGGTCGAGCAGGCCCTCGCGGCGTGACTCGCTGAGCAGCTCGGCGAGCTCGTCGGAGGTGTAGGCCGTCTCCAGCTCGTCCTTCGGCTCGACGCGGAACGCGCGCAGCAGCGAGTTGGCCACGAAGTTCAGCAGCCAGATGAACGGCCGGGCCAGCTTGACCCAGCCCACGTGCGCCGGCACCAGCCACAGCGCGAGCCGCTCGGGCTCGGCGATGGCGAGGTTCTTCGGCACCATCTCGCCGATCAGCACGTGCGCGACCGTGATGAACGCCAGCGCGATGGCGAACGAAATGGGGTGCAGCAGCGCCTGGGGCAGGCCCAGCAGGTCGAAGGCCGCCGACAGCCGGTGGGCGATGGCGGGCTCGCCGAGGCGGCCGAGCAGCAGCGAGCAGATGGTGATGCCCAGCTGGGCGCCGGCGAGCATCAGCGAGACGTGCTTGCTCGCGTTGATGACGATCTGCGCGCGCGTCTTGCCCTGCTCCAGAAGCGCTTCGAGCCTGTCGCGCCGGGAGGAGATCAGCGTGAACTCCGCGCCGACGAAGAAGGCGTTGGCCAGCAGCAAGACCGCGACCAGGGCGATGTTCAGCCAGTCGGTCACGAGGCCACCTCCGGTTCGGGGGCCGCGCGGACCGGGGCGACCTCGACCTCGGCGATCCGGCGCTTGTCCATCACGGTGACGGTGAGCAGCCAGCCGTCGACCTCGGTGGCGTCCCCCTCGGCGGGGATCTTGCCCAGCCGCTCGAGGATCAGCCCGGCGATGGTCTCGTAGTCGCCGTCCGGCATCCGGAACCCGGTGACGCCGGTGACCTCGTCGGCGCGCAGCTGCCCGGACACCAGCCAGCTGTCGGCGCCGACCTGCTGCGACGCGGGCGCCTCGCGCTCGTCGTGCTCGTCGCGGACGTCGCCGATGATCTCCTCGACGACGTCCTCCAGGGTCACCAGCCCGGCCGTGCCGCCGTATTCGTCGACGACGATGGCGAGCTGGAAGCGCGAGTCGCGCAGGCGCAGCAGCAGGTCGTCCCCGGGCAGCGACTCGGGCACGGTCGGCACCGGCCGCATGACCGACCCGATCGGCACGGCGGCCCGGTCGGCGGCGGGCACGGCGAAGGCCTGCTTGACGTGCACGGCGCCGCGGACGTCGTCGAGGTCCTCGGCGTGCACCGGGAACCGCGAGAAGCCGGTGCGGCGGGAGATCTCGATGAGGTCTTCCACGGTGTCGTCGACGGCGAGGGATTCGAGCTGCACGCGCGGGGTCATCAGTTCTTCGGCGGTGCGCTCGCCGAACCGCAGCGAGCGGTCCAGCAGCTCGGCGGTGGACGTGTCGAGCGTGCCGCTTTCGGCGCTGGACCGCACGATCGAGCCCAGTTCCTGCGGCGAGCGCGCGGACCGCAGCTCTTCCTGCGGCTCGACGCCGAACTTGCGCACCAGGAAGTTCGCGCTGTTGTTCATCAGCGTGATCAGCCAGCGGAACAGCGAAGAGAACCGCGAGTGGTAGCCGGCGACGGCGCGCGCGGTCGGCAGCGGCCGGGCGATCGCCAGGTTCTTCGGCACCATCTCGCCGAGGATCATCGACAGCGACGTCGCCAGGACCAGCGCGAGCACGATCGACGCGCCGCCGGCGAACGCGGCCGGGAGGCCGATGCCGGTCAGGAGCGGCCGGACGAGCTCGCCGATCAGCGGCTCGGCCAGGTAACCGGTGATCAGCGTGGTCAGCGTGATCGCGACCTGGGCGCCGGAGAGCTGGAACGACAGCGTCCGGTGTGCCTTCTGGACGGTCAGCGCGCGGCGGTCGCCGACCTGGCGGACGTTGGCCTCGACGGTGCTGCGTTCGAGCGCGGTCAGCGAGAACTCGGCCGCGACGGCGAGCCCGGTGCCGATCGTCAGCAGCACGAAGAGGAGGACGCCGCCGGCGGCGAGCAGGATCTGGGTCATTCCGCACCCGCCTCGGTGGCGGGGGATGAACCTATCGGACAGCCGGGTCGGTCACCCGGCCCGGTACTGTCACCGGGTGACTGCGCTGCGCGCACGAAACGGTCACTCCTAGCGGGAAATCGGCGTGTACTGCGGATATGGGCACAATCTTAACGTGTCCCCGGCTTGCTTCGCTGGCGCGGCCGGTGTGTCGGAGCGCTCATCTGCGGATCAGGCGGTGCCGGGCCGGTGCCGTCGCACGGTTTCCTCGACGAGGTCGAGCACCGGCCCCAGCCCGGCGGCGGGCAGTCCCATGGCCAGGTGCGAGACGAGTCCTTCGAGGACCAGTTCGAGGAAGGCGGTGAGGACGTCGACGTCGACGTCGTCCCGCAGGTTCCCGGCCTCCCGCTGCCGCAGCAGGCGCAGCCGGGTGGCGGTGGTGAGCTGCTCGGACCGTTCGGCCCACCGGGCACGGAACTCGGGATCGGTGCGCAGCCTGCGGGACACTTCCAGGCGCGTCCCGAGCCAGTCGGCGGGGTGGTCACCACCGGCGAGCAGGTCCCGCATGACCTGCACGAGGCCCTGTTCGGCGACGACGTCGGCCATCCGGAGCGCATCGTCCTCGGCGAGGGCGAGGAAGAGCGACTCCTTGTCGCGGAAGTGGTGGAAGATGGCCCCCCGCGAGAGGCCGGTGGCTTCCTCCAGGCGCCGGACTGTGGCACCTTCATAGCCGTAGCGCGCGAAGCAGACGCGCGAGCCGTCGAGGATCTGGCGCCGGCGTGCGTCGAGGTGATCCTGGCTTACGCGTGGCATCCTGAAATCCTGGCACCGCGGACCGGGATCTCGCAATCCGTACGTACGTACTGTGACCCGGAGTGTGCGGGAACCGAGCCGGTGCCCCCACCGTCTGAAGGTTGCGGCGATTCGCTGACACGAAGTGAGACGGTTGGCTAAGGTTTGCCCCATCACGGTGGGTGAGCTGAGGGGAAGGTGCGGTCGTGATCATCGGTGAGGCCGGAGCGGCGGCGCAGGCGCTGTGGGGCGACGTCTTCGACACGCCGGGCCGCGTCTACGGCGGCGGTGGCAAGGGCGGCCAGTTCAAGATGGACCCCGAGGAGCTTTCCGCGGTGATCGGCCAGTGGGAAGACCTGGTCGACAAGATCGTGGACGACGGGCAGAAGATCCGGCAGATTGTTCAGATCGGACAGCTGGCTCCGGGTCAGGATCCGGTCAGCGGAGGTTACGCGTCGACGAGTTCGGACTCGGTCCTGGCCCTGCTCAAGCAGAACGACTCCATGCGCAAGTACGCGCAGGAGTACATCAAGAAGCTGAAGGAAGCCCAGTCCAAGACCGTGGTGACCGATCAGGACCTGTCCGGCACCTTCAAGGCATAGGCGAACTGAACTTGTTCCGAATCAACCTGGGCGTTCTTGCCGTCCTCGTGGCCGTTTCGGCGGGGTCGCTGGCCGCATGCACTACGACCAAGGACGGCACCGCATCGCCCTCACCGACCGGCTCGGCGGCGACGAACCCGTCCTCCGTGGACCCGGCGGTACCGAAGGTCGCCGTTCCGCTGGACGCGAGCAAGTACGTCTCCGACACGTGCGCCGTCGTGTCGAAGGACGTCCTGACTTCGTTGCGGTACACCGACCCAGGCCGATACCAGGCGAGGGGCGACACGCTGTTCACCAAGGCCGGCCCGTCCTGCCTCTGGAAGCTGCAGGGTGAAGGGATCGGCCTGTCGGTGTCGCTCGGCACCGGGAGCCGGGACGAGGGGGCGGGTGGCCTGGCGGGGATCTACCGCGGCTACGCCGACAAGACCTACATCAGGTTCCTCGAACCCGCCCCGGCCGTGGACGGCTACCCGGCCGTCTACTGGGGGCCGCTGGACGAACGGCCCATGGGATCCTGCGGGATCGGCGTGGGCATCGCCGACGACCTCACCTTCGACGTGTACGCGCAGGGCTACCAGGGAGCCGACGACTCCTGCGGAGTGGCCAAGCAGGTGGCGTCGAGCGTCATCAAGACACTCAAGGGGGCATGACGAGTGGACGGCAAGCAGATCTACGACAACTTCAGGCAGGGCGACACCTCCGGGCTGCAGCAGATGGCGCAGACCGTGCAGGAGCTGTCCGACGCCTACATGGAGCGGGGCGCGAGCATCAAGGCGCTCCAGGCGCGCATGGTGGAGTCGTGGAGCGGTGACGCCGCGGACGCCGCGAACTCGGGTGCGGGACCGATGGAACGGGCCTTCCACGACAGCTCGGCGCCGCTGGACGCGACCTCCACGTCCGTCAAGACCCAGGCCGCCGTCTTCGAAGACTCGAGCAACACCGTCGTCGAGGTGCCGCCGAAGCCCGACAAGCCGAACCCCTGGACCACCGGTCTCAAGGCCGCCATCCCGATCGCCGGGCCGTTCATGGCCAAGGACGACATCGACAACTACCAGGAGGGCGTGGCGCGCTACAACGCGGCGAACGAGACCAACGTCCGCGTGATGGACCAGTACAGCAACGCCACCAACAGCACCAGGGCTGTGCTGCCCACCGACTACGGCGTCCTCGAGTCCGACGGCGCCGCCATCTCCGTGAACACCCCGGACGGCCCCGGCAAGATCGTCGAGCCCACCGACCGCGGCAAGTGGCTGCCGGAGCACCCCGGCGGCGATCCCGGCAGCGACGACCACACCTCGACCACCAGCGTCGACACGACGCACACCGGCGGCGGGGACAAGCCCGGCGGGACCGGCGGCACCGGAGGAACGGGCGGCACCGGCGGGACGGGCGGCACCGGAGGCACCGGCGGGACGGGCGGCACCGGGGGAACAGGCGGCACCGGCGGCACCGGCGGCGACGACACCCACACGACCGGCTCCGGCCGCCCGACCGTCCCCACCGTGCCGACCCGGCCGGGGCAGACCACCGACCAGCCCGGCAAAACGCCGCCGAACATCGGCGGGGTCGACTTCTACCCCACCAACACCGGGGGTGGCCCGAACTACGGCCAGAACTCCCTGAACCCCAACGACCCCTACTCCAGCACCGGCGGACGCGGCCCGAACAGCGGCAACGCCGGCGGCCGCCTCCTCGACCCGACGGGCCGAGGCGGAACCGGAACCGGCACCGGCGGCGGCAGTGGCGCCGGAGCGGGCAGTGGCAGCGGAGCCGCCGGTGAACGCGGGATCGGCGGTGGCCGCGGCTCCGGCATGGGCAGCCTCGGCAACGCCGCCGCCGCGGAGGCAGCGGCGGCAAGGGCGGCGGGTTCGCGGGGCGGGCAGATGGGGCCGATGGGTCCCGGGGGCCGTCGCGGCGAAGGCGATGAAGACGATGAACACCAGCGGCCGGACTACCTGATCGAAGCGGACCCGGACGCGATCTTCGGCACCGACCAGCGGACCAGTCCGCCGGTCATCGGCGAGTAGGCGGGTGGACGTGGCAACAGGCCGGGTGGACGTTCCGGTCGAGGCACTGGCCGCGCTGGCCGAACGCGAGCAGGTCGGCCAGCTCCACCTCACCCTGCGTCCCGAGCCGCTGTGGCTCTCGGACGACGAGCGGGAGGAGGCCGGCAAGCGGGTCGACGCCGCGCTCGCCGAGGCCGGGCTGGTCGATGCCCGCGGCCGGGTCACCGTCGACTTCCTCGACTGGCTCCCGCTGCTGGTCAGCCCGGCACGGGAGTGCTACGGCTGGGTCGGCACCGGCGGTCAGACCTACGGGGTGCTCGCCGCCGCCAAGGGGCTGCAGGCCGTCCTCGCCGTCTCCGACGGGACGCACGTCGGGGTGCAGGAAATCGACCGGAACCGGCTCGCTGAGGCCCTCGTCGAGCAGCTGCCGCCGGTCGGGGCCGGTGGCGGGCGGCCGCGCACCGTCCGGGTGGCGGACCTGACCGAAGCGGCCCGCCGCGGGCAGGCCGCCTACCCGCTGGACCCGGCCGTCGCCGACGTCGTCAGCCTCGTGCAGCGGCCCGTCTCGGGCAGCGGGGAGCTCTACGCCGGCCGTCGCGACGACGTCGGCCGGCACACCTGCCTGCAGCAGCCGCTCCACTACGCCGACACCGACTGGGGCCGCTACCTCAGCTACACCGCCGGCTCGGGCGACGACGCCGTCATCCACATCGGGCCGGCGGGCCCGCAGGAGCTGGCCGACACGCTGACCGAGCTGGCCGGCACGCTGAGCTGAACGAAAAGATCGTGCGCGAGGACAGTCTTCGGGACTAATGTGACAGCGCTGTTGTATTCCTCGGCGGAAGGAAGCGCGCTGATGCTGTACCCCGAAATCGAACCCTACGAGCACGGCATGCTCGACGTCGGCGACGGGCACGAGATCTACTGGGAAACCTGCGGAAACCCGGAGGGGAAGCCCGCGCTCGTCGTGCACGGCGGCCCCGGTTCCGGCTGCTCGGCGAACGTCCGCCGCTTCTTCGACCCGGCGCGCTACCGGATCGTCCTGGCCGACCAGCGCGGCTGCGGGCGCAGCACCCCGCACGCCGGCACCCCGGTCGCCGACCTGTCGGCCAACACGACCGACCACCTGGTGGCCGACTTCGAGCGTCTCCGCGGCCACCTCGGGATCGAGAAATGGCTGCTGTTCGGCGGTTCCTGGGGCTCGGTGCTCAGCCTGACCTACGCGCTGCGCCACACCGGACGCATCAGCGAAATGGTCCTGATGGGCCTGGCGACCGACCGCTTCCTCGAGATCGAGATGCTCATCCGCGGCCTCGGCGCGTACTTCCCGGACGGCTTCGCGAAGTTCCGCGAAGGCGTGCCGGAAAGCGAGCGGGACGGCGACCTTTCGGCGGCCTACCACCGGCTGCTGATGGACCCGGACCCCGCCGTCCACCACCGGGCCGCGAAGGACTGGTGCGCCTGGGAGGACGCGATGCTGCCGGGCGTGCCGCCGCCGGACGTCTTCGAGGACCCGGCCTACCGGCTCTGCTTCGCCCGGCTCGTCACGCACTACTTCAGCAACCGCGCGTTCCTCGAAGACGGCGAGATCCTGCGTCAGGCCGGCAAGCTCGCGGGCATCCCCGCGGTGCTGGCCCAGGGCGTGCTCGACACGAGCAACCTCGTCGGCACGCCCTGGCTGCTGCACCACGCCTGGCCGGGCAGCGAACTGGTGCTGCTGGACGACGTCGGGCACACGGTGTCGGCCGCGTCGATGCAGGAGGTCCTGCTCGGCGCGACCGACCGCTTCGCCCTCAGGGGATGAGCAGCGCCGGCTCGCTTTCCGGGGCGAGCGCGGGTGCGCGGTTCGCCTCGGCGAGCCGGAGCCCGGTCAGGCGCAGCGGCAACCGGTCCATGTTCCACTCCGCCAGCAGCAGGGCGATCTTCGCCTGCATTTCCGTGCGCAGCCGCAGGAACGAGTCGGCCGGGTCCGCCCCGACTTCGCCCAGCAGCAGCCACCACGCCCAGGCCGCGGCGCCCGCGTTGGCGACGAAGTCCGGCACCACCGCGACCCCGCGGGCCGACAGCGCGGCCTCCGCTTCCGGCGTCGTCGCCGCGTTGGCCGCTTCGACGACCACCTTGGCCTTCACGACGCTCTCGTTGTCCGGTCGCAGCGCGTAGGAGATCGCGGCCGGCACGAAGATGTCGGCGTCGATGCCGACGATCGTCTCGCGCGGCAGCGAACGGACTCCGGCGGGCAGCCGGGAGCGGTCCACCTCGCCGAAGCGGTCGCGCAGGTCGAGCAGCGCCGGGACGTCGAGGCCGGTGGGGTCGTACAGGGTGCCCGCGGCGTCGGCCACCGCGACCACCTTCACGCCGGCTTCGTGCAGGTACCAGGCCGCGCCGCCGCCCATGGTGCCGATGCCCTGGATGGCCACCGTCGTTGCGCGCACGTTCCAGTCCCACGCCGCCGCGACGCCCAGGCACGCCTGCGCCACGCCGTAGCCGCCAACGACGTCGCCGAGCAGCAACCCGCCGGGGACCGGTGCGTTGAGGCCCGCCTGCACCCGGCGCAGGGTCCGCGCCGGATCGGCCGAACGGCGGATCGCCGCGTGGTACGACTGTTCCAGCCCCAGCTCGGCGAACACCGAGTCGATCAGGTGCTGGGGCACGCCCAGGTCCTCGGCCGTCACCCAGTGCGCGTCCAGCCACGGCCGCAGGAACGCGCAGAAGCGCTTCAGCACGTCGAACGCGCGCGGGTCCTTCGGGTCGAAGTCGATGCCGCCCTTGGCCCCGCCGACGGGCAGGTTGAAGGTCGCGGTCTTGTTGGCCATGCCCCGGGCGAGGTCCTCGACCTCGGTCATCGTGCAGCCGGCCCGCATCCGGGTGCCGCCGGTGGCGACGCCGGAGACCAGGCTGTGCACGACCAGGTAGCCGGGCGCGCCGGTCACGGGATCGGTCCACGTGAGCCGCATCAGCGGCTGGACGGGGGTCACCGGGCCACTCACCTCCAGGGAAGTCCGGGGCGGCCTGGTGACCGCCACCACGAGCGTGCGCCCCGGGTGGCCCGCCCGTCCATTTAACGCTGCTGCACGATCTCGTTTAAGTTTTGTGTATGGAGCTTTCGCTGCACCGCTTGCGGATGCTGCGCGAGCTGCACCGCCGGGGCACCGTGACCGCGGCGGCCGCCGCGCTGCACTACACCGCTTCGGCGGTGTCGCAGCAGCTTGCGCAGCTCGAGCGGGACGTGGGCGCGAAGCTGTTCGAACGGCTCGGCCGGCGCGTCCAGCTGACCGAGCTGGGCACCTTGCTGACCGAGCACGCCGAAGAGATCCTCGGTTCGGTGGAGCGCGCGACCCTCGCGCTGGAGGAGGCCCAGGAAGCCCGCAAGGTCCGGTTGATCGCCGGGGTGTGGGCGTCGGTGGCCTCCGGGCTGCTGCCGACGGCGCTGACCGCACTGGCCGGCACGCATCCCGGCATCGAGGTGCGCACCCGCGAGCTGGCCCCGGAGGACACCGCCGACGCGGTCCGCGACGGCACGCTCGACCTCTCGTTCGTGATCGAGTACTCCGACGCGCCGACGACGTGGGACGCCGGGCTGGAACGCGCGGTCGTCGCCGTGGAGCGGCTGCACGCGGCGGTGCCGCGGGGCGCCGTGCCGTCGGGGGCGGCGGCGCTGGACGACCTCGCCGAGCACCCGTGGATCCTGGCCGGCGCCAAGTCGCACTTCGGCCGGGCGATGCGCACCGCCTGCCGGCGGCACGGCTTCGCGCCGAAGATCAACCACGAGGTCGAAGAGCAGTCGACGGCGATGGCGATGGTGGGCGCCGGGCTGGGCGTCACCCTCGTGTCCGACCTCGGCCTGCGCCTGCTGCGGCCGCCCGGGATCGACGTCGTCACGCTCACCACGCCGCTGCTGCGGACCGTGTCGATCGCCTACCGGCGCACCGCGTTCCGGCGCCCCGCGCTGCACCTCGTGATTGACGCCGTGCGGGCTTCCGCGGCCGAACTCGGACTCGGCACCGAACCGGCTTTGCCCTGATCAGGCACTTCTTACGGAGTGGTGACCGCCTCCCGGTGCGCAGGATCCACCCTGAATTTGTCGTACCCCGCGTGTAGCGTCCGAAGGCGAGAAGTTCCCTACACGGAACAGGAACGACACATGCAAGCGGTGCACGATTTTCCCGAAAAGTCGGGTAGTGCGTCGAACCGCACCGCGCGGGTCCTGGCGGACCGCGCGGCCGGCGAGGCGTACGTCGCATCGGTGTGTTTCAAGCACGGGCCACCCCGCCTGACCGGCGTGGAGCTGGAGTTCACCGTGCACCATGCCGACGACCCGGCCAGACCCCTCGATCCCGACGCCCTCGCCACGGCGCTGGGTCCGCACACCCCGCGGACGCTCCGCCCCGACAGTCCCGCCGCCCCGCTCCCGGCCGGCTCACCCGTGAGCCTCGAACCCGGGTGCCAGGTCGAGATCTCCGCCCTTCCCCAGGCCTCGCTGCGTGAGCTCGACGCAGTCGTCACGGCCGACCTCCACCACCTGCGTGACCGCCTCGCCCGGCACAGCCTCGTGCTGGGCGAATCGGGCATCGACGCGCACCGCGCGCCGCGGCGGCTCCTGCACACACCGCGGTACGCGGCCATGGAGCGCCGGTTCGCGCCGATCGGTCCCGGCGGTCTCACGATGATGTGCAGCACCGCCGGCCTGCAGGTCTGCCTCGACGCGGGGGAGCCCGAGCACTACGCCGCGCGGTGGGCGGCCGCGCACGCGATGGGCCCGCCGCTGCTCGCCCTCTTCGCCAATTCCCGCGTCCACGCCGGGCGCGACACCGGGCACGCCTCCGCCCGCTGGCTGGCGGTGCACGACACGGAAGCGGTGCGCACGCGCACGGCCGCCGTGGCGGGCCATGATCCCGCCGGCGCGTGGGCCGCGCGCCTGATGGACGTCCCCCTGATGGTGCTGCCGCGCGGCGAGCGGCCGTGGGACGCGCCGGAGGGGCTGACGTTCGCCGACTGGATCGACGGCCGGGGCGCGGGCGCCATGCTGCCGAGGCCGACGGTGGCGGACCTGGACTACCACCTCACGACCATGTTCACGCCGGTCCGCCCGCAGGGGTACCTGGAGATCCGGTACCTCGACGCGCAACGGCCGGACGAGTGGCTGGCTCCGGTGGCGCTGGTGTCCGCGCTGCTCGCCCGGCCGGCCACCGTCGACAAGGTGCGCGAAGTCTGCGCGCCGGTCGCGGACCGGTGGACCACGGCGGCGCGGCGCGGCCTGGCCGACCCGGCGCTGGCGGCCGTCGCGGCGGCCCTGGCCGACCTCGGCTGCGCCGAGCTGGGGGAGACCGGGCTGGCGGAGGAGTCGATCACCGAGATCAGCGAGAGCGTGCAGGGGCGCGCGTACCGATCGAGGAGCGAAGCATGAGCACAGAGGCACTGGGTGAACTGAGCGAGCAGGACCTGCGCGCCCGTGCGGCGGAGGCGCTGACGCGGGCCCGGGCGCGCAGCGTCGCGCTGACCGACGCGGTCGACGACGAAGACCTGGTCCGCCAGCACTCCAAGCTGATGTCGCCGCTGGTCTGGGACCTGGCGCACATCGGCGTCCAGGAGGAGCTGTGGCTGGTCCGCGACGTCGGCGGCCGGGAACCGCTGCGGCCGGACATCGACGACATCTACGACGCGTTCCAGCACGCCCGCGCCGACCGGCCGGAGCTGCCGCTGCTCGGGCCGGCCGAGGCGCGCGCGTACGTCAAGCAGGTCCGCGAAAAGGCCTTCGACGTGCTGGAGCGGGCGCCGATGACAGGCCGGCGGCTGACCGAGCAGGCGTTCGCCTTCGGCATGATCACCCAGCACGAGCAGCAGCACGACGAGACCATGCTGGCCACCCACCAGCTGCGCCGGGGCGAGCCGGTGCTGCACGCGCCGGAGCCGCCACCGGCGCGGTCGGGCACCCTGCCGGCCGAGGTGCTGGTGCCGGGCGGCGCGTTCACGATGGGCACGTCGGCCGAGCCGTGGGCGCTGGACAACGAACGCCCGGCGCACGAGATCGCCGTCGACGCGTTCTGGATGGACACCGTCCCCGTGACGGGCGGCGCTTACGCCGAGTTCCTCGACGGCGGCGGCTACGCCGACGAGCGCTGGTGGAGCCCGGCCGGCTGGGCCTACCGCACGGAGCACTCGATCACCGCGCCGCGGTTCTGGAAGCGGGAGCAGGACGGCTGGTGGCGGACCCGGTTCGGTGTCTACGAGCGGGTGCCCGCGGACGAACCGGTCGTGCACGTCTCCTACTACGAAGCCGAGGCGTACGCGGCCTGGGCCGGGCGGCGGCTGCCGACCGAGGCGGAGTGGGAGAAGGCGGCCCGGTTCGACCCGGCGACCGGCCGGTCGCGCCGGTTCCCCTGGGGCGACGAGGAACCGTCCGCCGAGCACGCCAACCTCGGCCAGCGGCACCTGCGCCCGGCGCCGGCGGGGGCGTACCCGGCCGGCGCGTCGCCGACCGGCGTGCACCAGCTGATCGGCGACGTCTGGGAGTGGACGAGCACCGACTTCCACGGCTACCCGGGCTTCGCGCCCTTCCCGTACCGGGAGTACTCGGAGGTGTTCTTCGGCCCCGAGCACAAGGTGCTGCGCGGCGGGTCGTTCGGCACGGACTCCGCGGCGATCCGGGGGACGTTCCGCAACTGGGACTACCCGATCCGGCGGCAGATCTTCGCCGGCTTCCGCACCGCCCGTGCCGCGGCGCCCGGCGAGGTGGGGTAGGCGCATGTGCCGCCACATCGGCTACCTCGGCGAGCCGCTTTCGCCCGCCGAGGTGCTTTTCCGTGCCCCGCATTCCCTGCTGGTGCAGTCGTACGCGCCGGCGGACATGCGCGGCGGCGGTTCGGTGAACGCCGACGGGTTCGGCCTGGGCTGGTACCCCGGCCCGGGCTCGCCGCCGCTGCGCCACCGGCGCTCGACTCCACTGTGGACGGACGAGACGCTGCCGCCGCTGGCCGCGGCGGTGACTTCGGGCGCGTTCGTCGCCGCGGTCCGCAACGGCACCACCGGCCTGCCGGTGACCGAGGCGGCCGCGGCGCCGTTCACCGCCGGGCGCTGGCTGTTCAGCCACAACGGCGTCGTCCGCGGTTTCCCGGGGTCGCTGGCCGAACTGGCCAAGACCCTGCCGGTCACCGAACTCCTGACGCTGGAGGCGCCGACGGACTCGGTGGTGCTCTGGGCCCTGCTGCGGGCCCGGCTGGCCACGGGGGAGGACCCGCTGACGGCGGTGGCGGCGCTGACCGCCGCCGTCGAGGCGGCCGCACCCGGCTCCCGGCTCAACTTCCTGCTCACCGACGGCGAAACCCTGATCGGCACGACCTGGACGCACGCGCTGTCCGTGCTGGAGACCCCGGCCGGCAGTGTTGTGCCGGGGCTTCGCCCCGGGCCGGGGGCTCCGCCACCCGGAACCCCCGGAAGCAACGTGTGGCTGGCGTCCGAACCCCTCGACGGCGACCCGCGCTGGCGGCCCGTCCCCGACCACCACGCCGTGCGCGCCACCGCGGCCGGCGTCGACCTGCTTCCCCTGACCCAGGAGCTGTCATGACCGAAGTCGATCTCGACCACCACCGCTCCGGCGACGCCGTCACCGCGGAACTGCGCGCCGACGTCGTCGCCGGGCTCACCGCGGCGCAGAAATGGCTGCCGCCCAAGTGGTTCTACGACGCCGACGGCAGCGAGCTGTTCGAGAAGATCACCCAGCTGCCGGAGTACTACCCGACCCGCAGCGAGCGCGAGGTGCTGGCCGCGCACGCCGGCGACGTCGCGGAGCTGACCGATGCGCACACGCTCGTCGAACTCGGCTCGGGGTCGAGCGAGAAGACCCGGCTGCTGCTCGACGCGCTCACCGCGCACGGCACCCTGGAGGCGTTCGTCCCGCTCGACGTGTCCGAATCCGCGCTGGCCGAGGCCGCCGAAGCGATCTCGAAGGACTACCCGGGACTGACCGTCCGCGGGGTCGTCGGCGACTTCACCCAGCACCTGGCCCTGCTGCCCGGCGGCCAGCCGCGGGTGGTGGCCTTCCTCGGCGGCACGATCGGCAACTTCCTGCCCGCCGAGCGCGCGGCCTTCCTCCGCTCGGTCCGGGAGGTCCTGGACGAGGGGGAGTGGCTGCTGCTCGGCACCGACCTGGTCAAGGACGCGGGCATTCTCGAACGGGCCTACGACGACGCGGCCGGCGTCACGGCGGAATTCGACAAGAACGTGCTGCGGGTGATCAACGCCCGCCTCGGCGCGAACTTCGACCCCGACGAGTTCGACCACGTCGCGCACTGGGACGCGGAGAACGAGTGGATCGAGATGCGCCTGCGGGCGCGCCGGGAGCTGATCGTCGAGATCCCCGGCGCGGACCGCACGGTGACCTTCGCCGCCGGCGAGCACATCCGGACGGAGATCTCGGCCAAGTTCCGCCCGAGCGGCGTCGAGGCCGAGCTGGCCGCGGCCGGGTTCGCCCTCGAGCACTGGTGGACCGACTCCCAGCAGCGGTTCGGGGTGAGCCTGGCAAGATCCGTGCGTGGCTAATCCTCTCCGGGCCCTCGCCCGGGCCGCCGGCACGAGACCGTGGCTGATGCGCACGGCTCGCTTCGTCGTGTGGGCGGACAAGAAACTGCACAAGGCGTTCGGCGGCCGGGTGAGCCTCGTGGCGCTCGCCGGGCTGCCGTCGCTGCGCCTGACCACCACCGGCCGCAAGAGCGGGCTGCCCCGCAGCACCAACCTGCTCTACTACCCGCGCGGCGCCGACTTCGTGCTGACGGCGTCCAACTGGGGCCGTCCGAACGACCCGGCGTGGGCGCTCAACCTGCGGGCGCACCCCCGCTGCGAGGTCGCGCTGGCGGGAAGGCCGGTCGACGTCCTCGCGCGGGAGCTGCACGCCGAGGAGTACGAGCGGATGTGGGGTGAGCTGCTCGCGTTCTGGCCGGGGTATGCGATGGAGCAGCGCGAGGCGGCCCGGCCGTTGCCGGTGTTCGTCCTCACGCGGGTGGCCGGATAAGTTCCGACCATCCGTTCGGCCGGTGCCGGGATTCACCGGTTTGTGCCAGTCTCCCCGGGTAAGGCGCCGTGACGGCGTGATCTCGCGGCGTAGTGCCTCACCTAGGGAGGAACCGTCTTGCCGAGAACTCAGAGCCGGGTGCGGTCGTTCGCGCTGGTGGGGGCGCTCGTGGCCGGCGTGGGGCTGGCCGGGCCGGCCGGCACCGCCGCCGCGACCGAAGACTCGGCGGTCAAGCCCGCCGTCGTCGGCGTGACCCCGGCCGTCGCCTGGGGGACCTGCTCGAGCGACACCCTCGCCGGCGTGCCCGCGGACCAGGTCCAGTTCTACAGTTGCGCGCGCTACCGCGTCCCGATCGACCACGACAACGCATCGCTGGGCACCATCGACATCGCCTTGCTCAAACGGGCCGCCCGCACGCCCGGCACCCGCGTCGGCTCGCTGTTCCTCAACCCCGGCGGCCCCGGCGGTCCCGGGCTGACGATGCCGATCTCCGGTCAGTACTACTTCCGGCCGCAGGTCCTCGACCGCTTCGACCTCATCGGCTTCGACCCGCGCGGGGTCGGCGAGAGCAACCCGCTGCGCTGCTTCACCACGCAGGAGGACGCGGACGAGGTGTTCGGCGCCCAGGTCGGGGTGCCGCTGTCGCGCGCCGAAATTTCGGGAACCCTGGCCGGCTACCGCGATTACGGCCGGTTCTGCAAGAACAACGCCGGTTCGCTGCTGAACCACATGTCCACCAAGGACGTCGTGCGCGACCTCGACACCCTGCGCGCGGCGGTCGGCGACCGGAAGCTGAACTACGTCGGCTTCTCGTACGGGACGCTGATCGGCTCGACGTACACGGCGATGTTCCCGAAGCAGTCGCGGGCGATCGTGATCGACGGCAACGTCGACCCGGCGCTGCGCACCGACGACGGCGTCGAATACGACCGCGAGCGAGCTCAGGGGTTCGAGATCTCCCTGGACGGGTTCCTGAAGCGCTGTGATCAGGTGGGCGCGAAGTGCGCGTTCGGCGACGGCGACCCGCGGGCGAAGTTCGACGAGCTCCGCGAGTACCTGCGCAAGCAGCCGATCACCCTGCCGGGCGCCGACCCGCTCGACATCAGCATGTTCACCGCCACCGTGGGCGGCATCCTCTACAGCCCGGGTGCGTTCGCCGCCCTGGCCGAATGGCTGCAGACGTACTACACCGCGATCCACCCGTCCGCGCAGGCACAGTCGCTGCAGGCCCGGCCGCTGAAGGCGCCCGCCATCGGGCACCGGGGCCTGGCCGACCTGAAGCCGGACAGCCCGTACACCAGCGACGACTCGTACTTCGCCGTCAACTGCTCGGACAAGCCGTTCCGGATCAGGCAGGAGCAGGTGCCGGACATCGCCGCGAAGTGGGAGCGCGAGTCGCGGACCTTCGGCCGGTCGCAGGCCTTCTCGGACACGGCGGCCTGCCCGGTGTGGCCGGCGAAGAAGCCGGACGCCTACCGCGGGCCGTGGCGGGCCAAGACCGACGTCCCGGTGATCGTGGTCGGCAACTACTACGACCCGGCAACGCGGTACCAGTTCGCCCAGCGGATGGCGGCCGAGCTCGGCAACAGCCGGCTGCTGTCGGTCGACGCGTTCGGTCACTGCATCCTGGGTGAAGCCCTCGGCGTCGACCAAGCGGTGGCGGACTACCTGACCGACCTGAAGGTGCCGCCGAGCGGGCAGGTGTTCCAGCCGAACGTCCAGCCCTTCTGAATCGCTTGGCAGGAAGGAAAACGGGCCGGGGCGGCACTGTCGCCCCGGCCCGTGCTACGTCCCCAGCAGCCGGTCCAGCACGTCCCCGGCCGCGGCCTCGGCTTCGGCGGACGCGCTCTCGTGGTCGTCCGCCCGGGCGACCAGCAACGCGATCTCGTTCATGCCGGCGAGCAGGACGTGCGCGAAGAGGTCCACCCGCCCGGCGGGGATCCGGCCGTCGCGCCGCAGCGCCGCCTTGATCCGGCCGAGGGTGCGCACCTCGTCGAGCTCCCGCCAGCGCTGCCAGCCCAGTACCGCCGGCGCGTCGATGAGCATCACCTGCCGCACCACGGGGTCCCGGGTGCTCCGGATCCACGCGAGACACGCGGCGCGCAGCGCTTCGACCGGGTCGGTCAGGCCCTCGACGGCCCGCGCCCCCTCGGCGCCGACCCGGTCGTAGACGGTGTCCAGGACGGCCGCGAACAGCGCGTCCTTGCCGGGGAAGTGGTGGTAGAGCGCGCCGCGGCTCACGTCGGCGGCCCGCAGGACGGCCTCGATCGACGTGCCGTCGTAGCCGTGCTCGGTGAACAGCCCGGTCGCGATGGCGACGAGGTGCTCGCGGGTCGCCTGACCCCGGTCGATCTTCTTGTTCATGCGGGTCGGCAGCCTCCGTCGTTGACAAACCGACTGTCGGTCTGTTGATACTAGACCGTCAGTCGGTTTACTTCTGGAGGGACCTTAGACCATGGACTTGCGCACCTGGGAGGACCAGCGCGGACGCGTGTCGGCTGCGTCCGGCGACGTGAGCTACGTCGATGTCGGCGAAGGGCCGGTCGCGCTCTTCGTGCACGGCGTGGGAACGAACAACCTGTTGTGGCGCAAGGTGATGGCCGAGCTGGCGGGGGAGCGGCGGTGCGTCGCGCCCGACCTGCCCGGGCACGGCGACTCGCCGGTGACGCCCGAGCAGGACCTCAGCCTGCACGGGCTGGCCCGGCTGCTCGAAGACTTCTGCGAGTCGCTGGAACTCGGCGCGGTCGACCTGGTCGCCAACGACACCGGCGGCGCGGTCGCGCAGGTCTTCGCCGCGCTCCACCCCGACCGGGTCCGGACGCTCACCCTGACCAACTGCGACACGCAGGGCAACCTGCCGCCGGAGTCGTTCCGCCCGGTCGTCGAGCTGGCCGAACGCGGGAAGCTCGCGCCGCTGCTGGTCCGGCTCGCCACGGACCCGGCGCAGGCGCGGACCGGTGCGCTGGGCGCGGGCTACGAACACCCCGAACAGCTGTCCGATGAGGTCCTGGCCGCGTTCGCCCGGCCGATCGGCGCCACGCTCGACGCGGCGCGGCAGTTCGAGCGCCTGCTGACGTCGGTCCGCGGCGAGGAACTGGACGCGATCGAGCCGCTGCTCAAGGAGTTCCGCGTGCCGACGCTGCTGGTCTGGGGGACCGGCGATCCGAACTTCGGTGTCGAGTGGGCGTACCGGTTCCGGGACGCGGTCCCCGGCGTCACCGAGATCGTCGAGGTGCCCGGCGCGAAGCTCTTCTTCCCCGACGAACGGCCCGGAGACCTCGTGCCGCACCTGCGCCGGCACTGGGCGTAGCGCTCATCACAGGTGCCGAGGCCGGGACCTGGCGCTACAGTGGGAGAGTTGATCAACCCCGAGCAACGGAAGCGAGGTGAGCGGCACATGCCAGCGGACAGTCTTCGGACGGCCGGGCGCGCGCTCACCGGGGGTTTCCGGCGGGGCTGAGTCCGGTCGCCCCCTGTCCGGCAGTGCGCGCACGCCGGAAAAGAGCCGGAAATGACCATCTTCGAAATGCTGCTGCGCGTCGGCGCCGGCGTCGGCCTGGGTGCCGTCATCGGGGTCGAGCGCCAGTTCCGCGCTCGGATGGCCGGGCTGCGCACCAACGCCCTCGTCGCCGTCGGCGCGACGCTGTTCGTGCTGCTGTCCGCCCACGGGTTCGGCGGGCTGGCCTCGAGCGGCGACGCCGACCCGACCCGGGTGGCCGCGCAGATCGTCTCGGGCATCGGGTTCCTCGGCGCCGGGGTCATCATGCGGGACGGCCTCAACGTCCGGGGCCTCAACACCGCGGCGACGCTCTGGTGCTCGGCGGCGGTCGGCGCCCTCGCCGGAGCCGGGCTGTACGCGGTCGCGGCGGCCGGGACCGCCGTCGTGGTCGGGGTGAACGTGGTGCTGCGCCCGCTCGGCCGCGTGGTGGACCGCCGTCCCGACGCGGGCGAGGAGACCCCGGCGCGGTACGAGTTCCAGGCGGTGACCCGCGACGAGGCCGAGGCCCACGTGCGGGCGCTGCTGGTGCAGGCGTTGACGCGCACGGACTTCCGGCTGCTGTCGGTGCTGAGCACGGACCGCCCGGAAGACCGCACGGTCGAGGTCCGCGCCGAGCTGATCGGCGACCAGCGCGACGACGCCCAGATGGAAGCGGCGGTTTCGCGGTTGTCGCTGGAGCCGTCGGTGTCGAGCGTCCGCTGGCTGGCCGTGCCCGCTTAGCAGGTGTGGAGGAACTCTCGAAGCAGTCCGTCGAACCGGGCGGGCTGCTCGAGGTTCACCATGTGGGCCGCGCCGGGCACCCGGGCTCGGCGCGCGTGCGGGGCCTTGCGGTCGACCAGCTCGGCGACCGTGAAGATGTCGGCCAAGTCGAGGTCGCCCGTCACCGCCAGCGCGCGGTCGCGGATCTCCGTGACGCGACGGATCGCGCCCAGCTCGATGCCCAGGTCGGGGGCGGTGTGGCGCTTCACGAAGTTCTCGACCACCATGTCGCGGCAGAACTTCCGGACCTCGGGGTCGACCTCGGCCGGCGAGCGGTGCGGGCCGTCGACCCACATGCGCAGCAGGCACTCCAGCACCCGCTCGCCATCGCCGGCCTGAGCCGCTTCTGCCTGCTCCGCCATCAGTTGCACGATGTACGGGTCGCGGAACTCCATCCCGCTGATCCCGGGCGAGCTGAGGAACAGCCCGGCGGCGCGGCCGGGATGGGCGACCGCGAAGTCCAGGAACACCCGGCTGCCGAACGAGCAGCCGACCAGCACCGGGCGCTCCACCTCGAGCGCGTCGAGGAGTTTCGTCAAAGTCCTCGTAGTGGGAGTACCGGTCCGGCTGCGTCGGCGGGTTCGAGGAGTCGCCGCTGCCGCGCGCGTCGTAGCGGATCACCCGGTGGTCGCGCGCGAAGCGGCTGAACTGCTCGTTCCACATCGCGCGGGTCATACCGCCCGCGTGCAGGAACACGAGTGGCCGGCCGCGGCCGCGTTCTTCGTAGGACAGAAAGCCTTCGTCGCCGAGGTCGACCCGGCCGGTGTGATCCCCCATGGCCTTCACGGTAGCGAAAAAAGAGGGCCTCCCCGTCGAACGACGGGGAGGCCCTCCGAATGCAGTAACCCTTACGCCTGCGTCATCTTCCGCAGCACGTACTGCAGGATGCCGCCGTTGCGGTAGTAGTCCGCCTCGCCCGGGGTGTCGATGCGGACGTCCGCGTCGAACTCCACCTTGGTGCCGTCGTTCTTGGTGGCGGTGACGTGCACCGTGCGGGGCGTGTCGCCGTCGTTCAGCGCCGTGATGCCCGCGATGTCGAACGTCTCGGTGCCGTCGAGGCCGAGCGACGAGGCCGACTCGCCCGCCGGGAACTGCAGCGGGATGACACCCATGCCGATCAGGTTCGAGCGGTGGATGCGCTCGAACGACTCGGTGATCACCGCGCGGACGCCCAGCAGCGAGGTGCCCTTGGCCGCCCAGTCACGCGACGAGCCCGAGCCGTACTCCTTGCCGCCCAGCACGACCAGCGGGGTGCCCGCCGCCGCGTAGTTCTGCGCCGCGTCGTAGATGAACGCCTGCGGGGCGCCCTCGACGGTGAAGTCGCGGGTGTAGCCGCCCTGCACGTCGTCCAGCAGCTGGTTGCGCAGCCGGATGTTCGCGAACGTGCCGCGGATCATCACCTCGTGGTTGCCGCGCCGGGAGCCGTAGGAGTTGAAGTCCTTCTTCTCCACGCCGTGCTCGGTCAGGTACTGCGCGGCCGGGGTGCCCGGCTTGATCGCGCCGGCGGGGGAGATGTGGTCGGTGGTGACCGAGTCGCCCAGCTTCGCCAGCACGCGCGCGCCGGTGATGTCGGTGACCGCCGCCGGCTCCGGCGTCATGCCCTCGAAGTACGGGGGCTTCCGGACGTAGGTGGACTCGAGGTCCCACTCGAAGGTCTTGCCCTCCGGCGTGGGCAGCGACTTCCAGCGCTCGCCGCCGTCGAAGACGTCCGCGTAGTCCTTGGTGAACATCTCCTGCGTGATCGCGTGGTCGATGGTCTCCTGGATTTCCTTGGCCGTCGGCCAGATGTCCTTCAGGAAGACGTCGTCGCCGTTCGTGTCCTGGCCCAGCGGCTGGTTCGCGAAGTCGAAGTCCATCGTGCCGGCCAGCGCGTAGGCGATGACCAGCGGCGGCGACGCGAGGTAGTTCATCTTCACGTCGGGGTTGATCCGGCCTTCGAAGTTCCGGTTGCCCGAGAGCACCGACACCGCGGTGAGGTCGTTCTCCTGGATCGCCGCGGAGATCTCGTCCGAGAGCGGGCCGGAGTTGCCGATGCACGTGGTGCAGCCGTAGCCGACCAGGTGGTAGCCCAGCTTCTCCAGGTACGGCCACAGGTTGGCCTTGGTGTAGTAGTCGGTGACGACCTGCGAGCCCGGCGCCATCGACGTCTTCACCCACGGCTTCACCGCGAGGCCCTTGTCCACGGCGTTGCGCGCGAGCAGCGCGGCGCCGAGCATGACCGACGGGTTCGAGGTGTTGGTGCACGAGGTGATCGAGGCGATCACGACGGCGCCGTGGTCGAGCACGAACTCGCCGCGGTCCGCCGTCGAGACCTTGACCGGCTTGCTCGGGCGGCCCGACGCGCCGTTCGCGGCCGAGCTGGTGACCGGGGCGGCGTCGTCCTCGGCGAACGACAGCGAGGGAGCGTCGCTGGCCGGGAAGGACTCCTCCGAAGCCTCGTCCATCTTGGTGTGCGGGGTGTTGTCCTCGCCGTCCACGTAGTCGTGGATCGACTTGCGGAACGACGACTTCGCGTCGGTCAGCTCGATGCGGTCCTGCGGGCGCTTCGGGCCGGCGATCGACGGGACGACCGTCGACAGGTCCAGCTCGAGGTACTCGGAGTAGGCCGCCTCGCGCGACGGGTCGTGCCAGAGGCCCTGCTCCTTGGCGTAGGCCTCGACCAGCGCGACCTGCTCGGCCGAACGCCCGGTCAGCTTGAGGTAGCGGACGGTCTCCTCGTCGATCGGGAAGATCGCCGCGGTGGAGCCGAATTCCGGGCTCATGTTGCCGATGGTGGCGCGGTTGGCCAGCGGCACCTCGGCGACGCTCTCGCCGTAGAACTCGACGAACTTGCCGACGACGCCGTGGCGGCGCAGCATCTCGGTGATGGTCAGCACGACGTCGGTGGCGGTGACGCCGGCCGGGATCTCGCCGGTCAGCTTGAAGCCGACGACGCGCGGGATGAGCATCGACACCGGCTGGCCCAGCATGGCCGCCTCGGCCTCGATGCCGCCGACGCCCCAGCCCAGCACGCCGAGGCCGTTGACCATGGTGGTGTGCGAGTCGGTGCCGACGCAGGAGTCGGGGTAGGCCTGGCCGCCCCGGGACATCACCGTGCGGGCGAGGTGCTCGATGTTGACCTGGTGCACGATGCCGGTGCCCGGCGGGACGACCTTGAACTCGTCGAAGGCGCCCTGGCCCCAGCGCAGGAACTGGTAGCGCTCGCGGTTGCGCTCGTACTCGATCTCGACGTTGCGCTCGAAGGCGTCCGGGCGGCCGAAGACGTCGATGATCACCGAGTGGTCGATGACCAGCTCGGCCGGGGCCAGCGGGTTGACCTTGTCGGGGTCGCCGCCCAGGTCGGTGACCGCTTCGCGCATGGTGGCGAGGTCGACGACGCAGGGGACGCCGGTGAAGTCCTGCATGATCACGCGGGCCGGCGTGAACTGGATCTCGATCGACGGGTCGGCGTTCGGGTCCCAGGAGCCGAGCGCGCGGATGTGGTCGGCGGTGATGTTCGCGCCGTCCTCGGTGCGCAGCAGGTTCTCGAGCAGGATCTTCAGGCTGTAGGGCAGCAGCTCGGCGCCCTCGACCTTGTTCAGGCGGAACACCTCGTACGAGGCGTCGCCGACCTTCAGCGTGTCTTTGGCGCCGAAGCTGTCCTTGCTGGCGGGTGAGGTCACGTCTAACTCCAGTGGCGGGGACGCCGCTCCGTCGCGGCAGAGGAGTCCCGGGTCAGTTCGGTCGGTTCGGTGGGGCGAGTCTTGCGCACCCCCACCGTAGGACCGGATGCGGGATGGCACACCTCGCGGTGGTTCAAACAGTACGCCTGTCCTGTTTAGCGGACAAGACGACACGCGGTGTGGGCTGCGCCATCCGACGCCGGGGTCCCTCAATGAGGGGAATTGGTGCCTACGTTGTGTAAGTTTCGGCTGAGGCTTGTGATAGTGGTGTGACTGCAGTGACACGGGGTGTGCGCTGGTGAGCGGAGGTGGCGGTCTTGTCAGGACGGTGCGGGGGTCCGAGGGTGCCGCGCGTCCGCCGGGGACTCAGCGTGAGCACGCTCACGCTGGTGATCTTGTTCGGCGCCGGGGGCACGGGGCTCGCGGCACCCCCGCCGCCGCCGAACCCCAGCGATTCCGACATCCAGGCCGGCAAGGCCGACGCGAACGCGAAGGCCGGCGAGGTCGGCCGGCTGACCAACCAGCTGGCCCAGGCCGAGCAGAAGCTCACGCAGCTGCAGGACGACGTCGAGCTCAAGCAGGAACAAGCCAACAAGGCGCTGGTCGACCTGCAGATCGCGCAGGACGACGCGGCGCAGGCGGAGAACGACGCGAAGGCCGCTCGCACCGAAGCCGACGCGGCCGCGTCGGCCATCGAGCAGGCCCGGGCGGACCTGAAGACCTTCGCCGCCGCCAGCTTCCAGCAGGGCAGCACGGTCGGCTCCCTCTCGGCGTACCTGAGCGCGGACAGCCCGAAGGACATGCTCGCCCGCGCGCAGCTGCTCGACGCCGTGGGCGGCGACCGGCTCAACGCCCTCGACCGGCTCCAGCAGGCGCAGACCGAGAAGTCCAACAAGGACGCCGCCGCCCGCAAGGCCGCCGAGATCGCCCAGCAGAAGCAGGACGCGGCGCGCCGGGCGAAGAACAGCGCCGACGCCGCGCAGACCACCGCCGAGCGCGCCCAGGACGGCCAGGCCGCCCAGAACTCCCAGCTCGAGAAGAACAAGACCGACGTCGAGCAGCAGCTCTACGCCGCCCAGGCCAAGGTCAGCGGCCTGCAGGGACAGCGGCAGCGCTACCAGGACTGGCTCGCCCAGAAGCAGCGCGAGGACGAGGAACGCGCGCGTCAGGCCGCGCTCGCCGCCGCTGCCGCCGCTGCGGCGGCCGGGGGTGGCCGTCCGTCGGGCGGACCGGCGCCGTCGGCCCCGGCCGGCTCGTCGATCGAGGCGGTGATCGCGCGGGCGATGTCCACGCTCGGGATGCCCTACGCGTGGGGCGGCGGCAACGCGAGCGGCGCGACCCGCGGCATCCGCGACGGCGGCATCGCCGACCGCTACGGCGACTACAACAAGATCGGCTTCGACTGCTCCGGCCTGATGATCTACGCCTTCGCCGGGGTCCGCTCGCTGCCGCACTACAGCGGCTACCAGTACTCGTCGGGACGGCAGGTGCCGCTGTCCCAGATGCGCCGCGGCGACCTGCTGTTCTGGGGTGGCCCGGGCGGCATCCACCACGTCGCGCTCTACCTCGGCGGCGGGCAGATGGTCGAGGCGCCGCAGTCCGGCCTGCGGGTCCGGGTGGCCCCGGTGCGCTACGGCGGGATCATGCCGTACGCGACGCGGCTGGTCGGCTGAAAACTCGCTCGACGGCGGCCCGGGACGTCGCGAAGATCGGCCGCGTGGACGACGAACTGAACGCGCTGCGGCGCACCCGGATGCGCTGGAACACGCCGCTGTCCGAGCCGCACGCGGAACTGCTGCTCGACCGGATGGCCCTGGGCGAGGGCCGGCTCGTCGACCTCGGCTGCGGCTGGGGTGAGCTGCTGCTCCGCGCGGCCGCCCGGGCCCCCGGCCTGCGCGCGACCGGTGTCGACACCGACGTGACCGGCCTCGACCGTGGCCGGGCGGCGGCCGCGTCCCGTGGCTTGGCGGTGGAGTTCGCCGAGGCGGACGCCGCGACCTGGGACGATCCGGCCGAGCGGGTGTTCTGCGTCGGGGCCGCCCACATCTTCGGCTCGACCACGGCCGCGCTGGCAGCGCTCGCCCGGGTGGTGCGGCCGTCCGGCCGGCTGCTCTACGGCGACGGCTTCTGGGCGGCGCCGCCCGGCCCGGCGGCGCGGGAGATCTTCGGCCCGGACCTGCTGACCCTGCCGGACCTGCTCGACGCCGCGGCCGGCGCCGGCTGGCGCGTGCTGCACTTCAGCACCGCCGACCAGCTGGAATGGGACGACTTCGAGTCGACCTCGCGGGCCGGCTGGGCGGAGTGGCTGGTGGCGCACCCGGCCGACCCGCGGGCGGAGCGGGTGCGGGAGTGGCTCGACGGGCGGCTGCGTCAGTATGTCCGGGACTACCGGGGGGTGCTGGGCTTCACCTACCTCGTGCTGGGCCGCTAGGGTGCCTCGGTGCGCTACGCGGGGATCGTGGTGGCCGGTGGCTCGGCCCGCCGGCTGTCCGGTGTGGACAAGCCGGCGCTGTCGGTGGGCGGGAAACCGTTGCTGGCCCGCGCGATCCACGCCCTCGACGGCGCCGAGCGGGTGATCGCGGTCGGCCCGCGCCGCCCGGGCTTCGACGTCGTGTGGACGCGCGAACCGGTGCCGGGCACCGGCCCGGTGGCGGCGCTGGCGGCGGGCCTGGTCTTCGTGCCCGACGACGTCGAGGCGGTCGTGCTGCTGGCCGCCGACCTCCCGGGCGTCCGCCGCTCCACAGTGGACAGGCTGGTGGCGGCCGTCGGCGACGGCGACGGCGCGGTCCTGGTGGACGCGGCGGGGGAGCGCCAGTGGCTCCTGGGCGCCTGGCGGTTGCCGTCGCTGCGGGCGGCGGTGCCGGAGCAGGCGGAGAACGCGGCCCTGCGCCGGGTCCTGGGCGGGCTGGCGGTGGCCGAGGTCCCGGCGGAGCGGGGCGAAGCCGACGACATCGACACGCCCGAGGACCTCGAGCGGCATCGGTGAGCTGAGCGACGCGGCCATCGTGGAGGCCGCGGTCGCGCTGCCGGGCTGCGTGCTTGCGCCGGCCGCGCTGCGTCGGGGAGCGACGGTCGGGTGGGGTGGGCGGCAGCGGCCCACCGAGGGGCTCGGGCCGCGCTGGTGGGGCGGGCGGCGGTTCAGCGGGGCACCTCGGGCGAGGCCGCCGAGCCGCGCCGGTCAGCCGCCGCGCTCCGAGCCGAGCTGCGCAGCCGAGCGTAGTTGCGCCGCCGAGCCATGCCGGTCAGCCGCAGCGAGCCGCGCCGCGGGCCGGGCCGAGCTGCGCCCGCTGAGCCGCGCCGGTCAGCCGCAGCGCGCGGCGTTGAGCTGCCGCGTTGTGCCGCCGAGCCGCGCCGGTCAGCCAAGGTGCGCGGCATTAGGCCGCCGCGCCGAGCTGCCGAGCCGGGCCGGGCAGCCACAGCGCGCCGCGTTGTGCCGCCGCGTTGTGCCGCCGCGCCGAGCTGCGTCGCCGAGCCGGGCCGAGCCGCCGAGTCGCGCCGCCGCGCGGAGCCGAGCCGGGTCAGGCGGGCTCGCCGGTGGCCGGGTCGATGACCGCCGCCACCTCGCGGATCGTGGTCACCGGAAGCCTCCGCAGTCCGCGTGCTCCTGGACCGCTTCGGCGTCGGCGAGCTGGACCAGCCGCATCGCCAGGGCGAGTTCGTCGCCGCCGGCCAGCCCCGGCACCCCGCGGCCGTCCCAGCGCTCGAAAGCCTGCAGCAGGGGGCGGCAGACGTCGTCGCCGAGCCGCAGCCGGTCCGCGAGTTCGCTGGCGCCCTGGCAGTGCGCCTGCATCACCCGCTGCACCGACTTCCCGGCCGTGGCGAGGAACCGGCACACCAGCCCGGCCCGCCGCAGCCGCGAGCCGCCGCCGCCCAGGTGGCGCGCGATGAACAGCGCCATCGTGACCCCGGCCAGGTCCTCGTCGTGGGTGTCGGCGTAGAGCTGCGTCTCGTCCCCGAACAGCTCGGCCAGTTCGCTGGTGTCCGCCGCGCACCCGATCCACGTCAGCAACGACGTGTAGTAGGCCGCGGCCCGGATCCCGGGCTCGACACCGGCCGCGTCGGCCAGCCGGAGCGTGATCACCGTCTGGCGCAGGACCCGCTCCATGGGGCGGCCCATGCCGAGGTCGGCCACCAGCGACAGGGTGGCGACCAGCTCCGCGAGCCTGACACGGGTCACCTTCGCATCCTCGCCCAGCCCGGTCCCGCTGTCCTGTCGAAGAGGTGCTTCACAGGTGTCACACCACTGACCGTGTTGGCTGATCGTGAGCCGGGTGCGTTCGTCCGCGTGCCGGATGAGACGGCCGACCGGGGGCGCAGTACGGTCGCACCGCGTGATCACCGTCGCGGGGGCGGCGCACGAGATTTCGAGGAGGCAGAGTGACCGAGCCCGGCTACGCCGAGGGCGGGAACGGGCAGCAGCCCGCAACGCCGGCGCGGGACGCCCAGTTGCTGGAGCGGACCGTGTTCGAGGTCAAGCGGATCATCGTCGGCCAGGACCGCCTGGTCGAGCGGATGCTGGTCGGCCTGCTGGCCAAGGGCCACCTGCTGCTCGAAGGCGTGCCCGGCGTGGCGAAGACCCTCGCGGTGGAGACGTTCGCCCGGGTCGTCGGCGGCTCGTTCTCCCGCGTGCAGTTCACTCCCGACCTGGTGCCCGCCGACATCCTCGGCACCCGCATCTACCGCCAGGGCGCCGAGCGCTTCGACGTCGAGCTCGGCCCGGTCGTGGCGAACTTCGTGCTCGCCGACGAGATCAACCGCGCGCCCGCCAAGGTCCAGTCGGCGATGCTCGAGGTGATGGCCGAGCGGCACGTGTCGATCGGCGGCCAGACGTTCCCGATGCCGGACCCGTTCCTCGTGCTCGCCACGCAGAACCCGATCGAGAACGAGGGCGTGTACCCGCTGCCGGAGGCGCAGCGCGACCGGTTCCTGTTCAAGATCCTCGTCGAGTACCCCTCCGCCGAGGAGGAGCGCGAGATCATCTACCGGATGGGCGTCACCCCGCCGACCCCGCACGAAGTGCTCAGCCCGGGCGAGCTCGTCCGGCTGCAGGGTGTCGCGTCGCAGGTGTTCGTGCACCACGCCCTCGTCGACTACGTCGTGCGGCTGGTGCTGACCACCCGGACGCCGAACGAGCACGGCCTCGCCGACGTCGCCGGCTGGGTGTCCTACGGCGCTTCGCCGCGCGCGAGCCTCGGCATCATCGCCGCCGCGCGGGCGCTGGCCCTGGTCCGTGGCCGCGACTACGTGCTGCCGCAGGACGTCGTCGACGTCGTCCCGGACGTGCTGCGCCACCGGCTCGTGCTGTCCTACGACGCCCTGGCCGACGGCGTGCCGATCGACCACATCATCACGCGCGTGCTGCAGACCGTGCCGCTGCCGCAGGTCTCGGCCCGGCCGCAGGGCGGGGCCGGCCAGGGCGGCCCGGTCCCGGCGGGCGCGCCGGTCAGGTAACCCGGCGATGGCGAAGAACGAGAAGGGCCAGCGCCCTTCGTGGGCGCCGCCGGTCCTGCGCGGCGACCGCCTGGAGGCCGGGCTCCGCACGCTGGAGCTCGACGTCCGCCGCCGGCTCGACGGGCTGCTGCAGGGCAACCACCTCGGCCTGGTGCCGGGGCCGGGGTCCGAGCCCGGCGAGGCGCGCCCGTACCAGCCCGGCGACGACGTGCGCCGGATGGACTGGGCGGTCACCGCCCGCACCACGACCCCGCACATCCGCGAGACCGTGGCCGACCGCGAGCTGGAGACGTGGGTCGTCGCCGACCTTTCGGCGAGCCTCGACTTCGGTACCGCGTTGTGCGAGAAGCGCGATCTGGTGGTCTGCGCCGTCGCGGCGGTCGCCCACCTCACCGGCGGCGGCGGCAACCGGATCGGCGGCCTGATCTCCACCGGCGCCGCCACGACCCGCATCCCGGCGCGCGGCGGCCTGGCGCACGCCCGCGGGCTGGTGCGCAAGCTCGCCGAGACACCGCGCGCGGCCGAGGGCACCCGGGGCGACTTCGCCGAGGCTCTCGAAGCGCTGCGCCGCCCGCCGCGCCGGCGGGGCCTGGCCGTGGTGATCTCCGACTTCCTGGGCGACACGTCCTGGGAGCGGCCGCTGCGGGCACTGGGCGGGCGCCACGAACTGATCGCGATCGAAGTCCTCGACCCGCGCGACATCGACCTGCCCGAGGTGGGCACCGTCGTGCTGGCCGACCCGGAGACAGGGAAACAGCGCGAAGTGCACGCTTCGGCCTTGCTGCGCAAGGAGTTCGGGGCCGCGGCCCACGCCCACCGGCAACGGGTGGCGGCGGGCCTGCGGCGCGCGGGTGCGGCCCACCTGACGCTGCGCACGGACGCCGACTGGATCGCCGACATGGTGCGGTTCGTCGTCGCCCGGAAGCGCCGCTGGTCGGGGGGTGTCGCATGAGGGAACTGGCGACCGAACCATTCAACACAGCGCTGCCGACTCAGGCGGCACCGAGCGTCAGCGAGGTGTGCGCATGAGTTTGACGGGGTTCGCGGCGCCTTGGTGGTTCCTGCTGCTGATCGCGGTCGCCGCGGTGGCCATCGGGTACGTGCTCGCGCAGCGGGCGCGCCGGAAGCGGACCATGCGGTTCGCGAACCTGGACCTGCTCGAAAAGGTCGCGCCGAAGAGCCAGGGCTGGGTGCGGCACCTGCCGGCGGTGCTGATCGTGCTGTCGCTGCTGCTGCTCACGGTGGCGCTGGCCGGCCCGACCGCCGAGCAGAAGGTGCCGCGCAACCGGGCGACCGTGATGCTGGTGATCGACGTGTCGCTGTCGATGGAAGCCACCGACGTCCTTCCGACGCGGCTGCAGGCCGCCCAGGAAGCGGCGACGAGCTTCGCGCGGAACATGACGCCGGGGATCAACCTGGGGCTGATCTCGTTCGCGGGCACGGCGACGGTGCTGGTCAACCCGACCACCGACCGCAACGGCGTGATCAAGGCGATCGAAAACCTGAAGCTGGCCCAGTCGACGGCGACCGGGGAAGGCATCTTCGCGGCGTTGCAGTCGGTGGAGAGCTTCTCGAGCGTCGTCGGCGGGGCGGACGGGCCACCGCCGGCGCGGATCGTGCTGATGTCCGACGGGAAGCAGACCGTGCCCGAGGACCTGTACGCGGCGCGCGGCGGCTACACCGCGGCGCAGGCGGCGAAGCAGGCCGGGGTGCCGATCTCGTCGATCTCCTTCGGCACCACCCACGGTTCGGTCACCATCGACGACAAACCGCAGCCGGTCAGCGTGGACGACGAGTCGCTGCGCGAAATCGCGCGGCTTTCGGGCGGCGACTTCTACAAGGCGGCCAGCGCCGAGGAGCTGAAGAAGGTCTACGCCGACCTCGGCGAGCAGATCGGCTACGAGCTCAAGGACGCCGACGCGAGCAAGCCGTGGCTGGTGGCGGGGACGTTGATCCTCATGCTGGGCGCGGCGGCCAGCCTGTTCTTCGGGCAACGGCTGCCCTGACTCAGGCTCGGCGGACGCCGTACAGGCTTCCGCCGAGCAGGGTCACCCCGGACAGGACGCCGCTGACGAACGGCACCCACTCCGCGGCGCTCCCGAGCAGGACGAGGCCGGCGACGCCGAGCACGGTCAGGACCGCGCCGACGACGAGGATCGAGCGGGCCTGCCACGCCGACGCGAGGGCGACGAAGTGCAGGCCGACGACCGTGGCGATCCACGCGACGTTCGCCTGGACCGGCGCGTCCAGCAGGCTCAGCACGAAGAACCCGGCGACGAGCAGCACCACTTCGCCGATGACGATCATCCGGTAGCTCGGCCCGAACACCGGCCGGTCGTCGAGCGTCGGCCGCCCGCCCGCGCGGACGCCGAGGACCACCACCGCCACCAGGGCGAGCACGGCGAGGGCGCGCAGCACCCAGCCGAGTGCCGCGGGGACGGGAGCACCGGAGTTGACCAGGACGAAGACGGTGCCGAACGCGGCGCCGATGAGCGCCCCCAGAAACTGCTGTCGCATCCGGCGAACCTACCGGAGGGTGCTCGCGAAGCCGTTCTGGCGCCAGGCCTCGTAGACCGTGATCGCCGCGGTGTTCGCGAGGTTGAGCGACCGGCTCGTCGGCAGCATCGGCAGCCGCACGCGGTCGGTCACCTCCGGCGCTTCCTGCACCGCCTCGGGCAATCCCACCGACTCCGGCCCGAACATCAGGACGTCGCCCGGTGTGTAGGCGACCTCGGTGTACAGCCGCGTCGCCGAGGCGCTGAAGGCGTAGACCTTCGCCGGCAGCAGCACTTCCCAAGCCGCGGCCAGCGAAGCGTGGACGTGGACGCGGGCCAGGTCGTGGTAATCGAGCCCGGCCCGGCGCAGCTGCTTGTCCTCCAAGGTGAAGCCGAGCGGCTCGACCAGGTGCAGTTCGCAGCCGGTGTTGGCGGCCAGCCGGATCGCGTTGCCGGTGTTGGGCGGGATTTCCGGCTGGTAGAAGAGAACGCGGAACACGGGCTCAGTCCCCGAGCAAGGCGGCGTAGACCTTGCGGACCGCGTCCGGCGGCGGTGTGGGCCGCAGGCTCGCCGGGTCGATGAAGACGTACCGGACGGTGGCCGCCGCCACGAGGGTCTCGCCGCGGCGGATCTCGAAGTCGAAGATCAGCGACGTCGTGCCGAGGTGGTTCGGGTACTGCGAAACGACCAGTTCGTCGTCGTAGCGGGCCGGCGCGCGGAACTTCAGGTTCGCCTCCGCGACCACGACGTCGGTGCCGTGTGCCAAGAACTCGTCGTGGGAGCCGAACAGGGCCTTCTCCGCCTCGAAGGAGCACATGTCCACATAGGCCAGGTAGTGGGCGTTGAAGACGATGCCCTGGCCGTCGCACTCGTGGTAGCGCACGCGCAGCGGCAGCTCGGCGATCGGGCGGCGAGGTGCGGTCACGCACTTAATCTAGTTCCCGATCCGGCTCGAGGCAGGCCGACCCCCGCGCGGCACGCAACCCGTTTCCGCCAAGCCATCGGCCGTGGCCGAGGTCGGATCGGGAACGATCAGCACAGTCAGCCATGTAAGGCCCGGTACGCGGCCGCCGCGCCCGGCTGCAGCGGGACCGGCTGGGTCCCGATCAGCGTCCGTACGTCGAGGAACTGCGTCCCCACGGCTTCGGCGGGCACCAGCGCGGTGGCGCGCTCGACGAGCAGCCGGACCACCGCCGCGGCGACGTCGTCGGGCAGCGAAGGCGCGCACACCAGCAGGTTCGCCACCCCGATCGTGCTCAGCGCCCCGACGCCGCGGTACGCGCCGTCCGGGACCTGGACCTGGTCGTACACCGGGCCGTACGCCGTGCGCAGCGCGGGCACCACCGAGTCCAGGGGCAGCAGCGCGATCGGGGTCGTCCGGGTCAGCTCGGCGAGCTTCGGCGTCGGGATCCCGCCCGACCACAGCATGGCGTCGATGCGGCGGCCGGCCAGCGCGCGGACCGCGTCGTCGAACAGCAGGTGCCGGGCGTCCACCGCGACGCCCGCCTTGGCGAACAGGCGCTCGCCGAGCTGTGCCGCCCCGGAGCCGCCCGCGCCCAGGGACACCGCGCGCCCGGCGAGGTCGGGCAGGCGGCGCACCGGGCCGTCCGCGCGCACGACGAGCTGCAGGTAGTTCTCGTAGACGCGGCCGAGCGCGAGCAGCGGGACCGTCCCGGCGAACGGCGGCCCACCGCCGAGCGCGGTCTGGGCGACGTCGGCGAGCACCAGCCCGAGGTCGGCCTGCCCCCGCTGCACGAGCCCGACGTTGGCCACACTTGCCTCGGTCGGCACGGCGGTGGCGTGCAGCAGCGGTTCCGCCCGGTTCAGTTCGGCCGAGAGGAGCTCGGCGAAGGCCAGGTAGAAGCCGCCGCGCTCGCCGGCGGCGATGGTGAGGGGGCGTTCCGGGCCGCGGTAGCCGGCTGTCGAACACCCGGCCAGCGCGAGGCCGAGGCCGCCGAGCAGGGCCGTGCGGCGGGGGAGCGTCATCCCGGCACCTCCCGCAGCGGCAGCGTGACGCGGACTTCGAGGCCGTGGGGGCGGCCCTGCCGCAGCTCCAGGACCCCGCCGCGGGTGCGCACCTGCTGGTGGGCGATGGCCAGGCCGAGGCCGGTGCCGCGCGGGGCGCCTTCGCCGCCGGCGCGCCAGAACCGTTCGGTCGCCCGCGCTCTGTCCTGTTCGGACAGTCCCGGCCCGTCGTCGGCCACGACGAGTGTCGCGGTTTCCCCGCCGCTTCCCCACTCGGTCGTGATCTTCGCGCCCCGGCCGGCGTAGTGGACGGCGTTGTCCAGCAGCACATCGAGGATCTGCGCGAGCTCGCCTTCCGGGCAGCGCACGGTCACCGGCTCGTCGTGGCCCGGCGGGGGAACGAGCGTCGAACCGGCGTCCTCGGCGGCCGGGCGCCAGGCGTCGACGCGTTCGGCCAGCACGGACGCGAGGTCGCAGGACTCGTCCGCACCCCCGGCGGCGACCCGGGTGGCCGTGCTCTCGGCCAGCGCGAGTGCCAGCAAACCGTCCAGGAGCTTCTCCAGGCGTTCGACTTCGGCGACGGTCGCCCGGTAGGTGGTGTCGTCGCCGTCGATCCGCCCGGCCAGGGAGTCGACCCGCAGCCGCAGCGCCGCCATCGGGTTCCGCAGCTGGTGCGAGGCGTCGGCGACCAGCCGGTGCTGCTGCTCGGCGGCTTCGAGCACGGCCTCGGACATCCGGTTGACCTCGGCGGCCAGCGACCGCAGCTCGCGCGGCCCGGTGCGTTCGGGGACGTGCGCGCGGTGGCCGCCCGCCACGGCCAGCACCCCGGTCTCGAGTTCGTGCAGCGGCCGCACCATCCACCGGGCCAGCACCACGGCGAGCAGCACGAACACCATCGCGACCAGCACCGCGCCGGCGCCGATGGTGCCCCACAGGGTGGCGACGTCGGAGGCCGCCGCCGTCACCGACGCACGCAGCACGACCACGCCCGACACGCGGGTTCCGGTGCCGACCGGGCGGGCGAAGTAGGCCGGTTCGGCCGACCACGGGTCCAGCCGGTCCACCCGCGGGGCCGGTTCGTTGCGCATGGTCGCCTCCACCAGCGCGCGCACCGCCGGCTCGCCTGCGGTCAGGCCGCCCGCCTGCACCAGCGGCAGGCGCCGGCCGTCGACGATGACGACGCCTTCGCCGTACAGCCCGGCGTAGCGCTCCGCATCGGCCTCGAGGGCCGCCGGGTCGTGGGCGTCGACGGCCTGCTGGGCGAGCACGACGAACCGGTCGACGTCGGCGGTGCGGGAGATGACCAGCTGCTGCGTGCGCTGCTCGGCGGTGGCGGTCAGCAGCGGCCCGGCGAACGCGGCGACCACCGCGAGGGCGAGGGCGACCAGGACCACCAGCAGCCGGGTGCGCACGGGTCAGCCCCGGCCGAGCCGGTAGCCGAAGCCGCGGATGGTGGTGAGCAGGCCCGGCCGGTCCAGCTTGGCGCGCAGCCCGGTCAGGTGGACGTCGAGCGAGCGCGACACCGCGAGGTAGGCGTCGCCCCAGACCTCGTCCATGAGCTGCTGGCGGCTGACCGCGGTGCCGGGGCGGACGGCGAGCACGGCCAGGATCTCGAACTCCTTGGTGGTGAGCCCGACGTCGTGCCCGGCGACGAGGACCCGGCGGGCGCCGAGGTCGATCTCGACGTCTTCGACGCGCATGACGTCACCGGCACTGCCGGCCGGGGCGGCGCGGGCCACCGCCCGCCGCACGACGGCGTCCATCCGCGCCAGCAGCTCGGCCAGCCGGACCGGCTTGGTGAGGTAGTCGTCGGCGCCGAGCCGCAGCCCGCGGACGACCGAGCGCTCGTCGCCGCGGGCGGTCAGCACGATCACCGGGACCGGCGAGACGGCCCGGATCTTGCGGAGGACGTCGAGGCCGTCCAGGTCGGGCAGGCCCAGGTCGAGCAGGACGAGGTCGGCCGTGCGGTGGTGGTGCAGCGCGTCGGCCCCGCGGGCGACGCTGGTGACGGGATGACCGCGCGCGTGAAGCGACTCGGCGAGCGCGCCGGCGACACCCGCGTCGTCTTCGACGAGGAGTACGCGCACGGCCATCCCCCTGTCAGTGGTCGTCTTCCCGGCGCTCTTCCAGCTCGGAGGTCTTCGAGGTTTCCCGCATTGTGCCGTAGACGATGAGGGACACCAGGACACAGCCCGCGACGTACCAGAAGAACACCGGTTCGTGCCCGGCGCTCTTCAGCGCCTGCGCGATCAGCTCGGCGGTGCCGCCGAAGATCGCCACGGTCAGCGCGTAGGGCAGCCCGACACCGAGGGCGCGGATCTTCGTCGGGAACAGCTCGGCCTTCACGATGGCGTTGATCGAGGTGTACCCGGCGACGACCACCAGCCCGGCGAGCACGAGGAAGAACGCGCCGACGGGGTTGCGGGTCGAGCCCATGATCGTCATCAGCGGGACGGTGAGCAGCGTGCCGCCGATGCCGAAGAACAGCAGCAGCGGCCGGCGGCCGATCCGGTCGGACAGGCGCCCGAACACCGGCTGCAGGACCGCGGCGACCAGGATCGCGCAGAACAGCACGATGGTGACCTGCCGCCGGGGGAGGTGCGCGGTGTTCTCCAGGAACTTCTGGCTGTAGGTGGCGAAGGTGTAGAAGCCGACCGTGCCGCCGAGGGTCAGGCCGACGACGAGCGCGATCTCCTTGGGGTACTTGGCCAGCGCGCGCAGCGTGCCGCGTTCGCCGTGGGTTTGGCCCGCCTCGCGCTGGTAGCTCTCGGACTCGTCCATGCCGCGCCGCAGCCACATCACGGTGAGCGCGGCGACCGTGCCGACGCCGAACGCGATCCGCCAGCCCCAGGACGTCAGCTGCTGTTCGGTGAGCAGCGCCTGCAGGATCAGCTGGAGACCCAGCGCCAGCAGCTGGCCGCCGTAGAGGGTCACGTACTGGAAGCTCGAGTAGAAGCCGCGCTTGCCGGGAGTGGCCACTTCGGACAGGTAGGTCGCCGAGGTGGAGTACTCGCCGCCGACCGAGAGGCCCTGGATCAGCCGGGCGGTGAGCAGCAGGATCGGCGCGGCGATCCCGATGCTGTGGTAGCTCGGCGTGACGGCGATGAGCAGCGAGCCGCCCGCCATCAGCGTCACCGAGAGCACCAGCGCGCGGCGGCGGCCGAACCGGTCGGCGAACCGCCCCAGCATCCACCCGCCCAGCGGCCGCATGAGGAACCCGACGGCGAACACGGCCGCGGTCCCCAGGAACGCGGCCGTGGTGTCGGACGTCGGGAAGAAGGATTTGGCGAAGTAGGTGGTGAACGCCGCGTAGGCGTACCAGTCGTACCACTCGATCAAGTTGCCGATCGAGCCGCGCAGCACGTTGCCGATCACGCGCTTTTCGCTGACGGCCGGGGCGGCACCGCTGAGCCGGGTTGTCATCGTCGACCTCCTGTGTTGCGACTCACGGTGACCACCCGGCGGATGCCCGGCAAGGCCGGGAGGCAGTTCCTAACACGGGCTTAGGACGGTGCCGGTCCCTCGCCGGACAGCCGCGATCGGGGGACCCGCCGGAGGGCGGCCCCGACCTGCTGTGTTGCGACTCACGGTGACCAACCAGCGGGTAACCAGCAAGGTCGGGAGGCAGGTCCGGACAGCCGTTCAGGACGGCCGCGGCGAGCCCGGGCGCGGGTGCGCGACCCGGAGGCGCTGCCGATAGCCTCGTGCGCGGCAGCAGCGCACAGCGAAGAAGAGGGAGAACACAGTGGGACGGTCGGTTCTGGTCACCGGGGGCAACCGGGGCATCGGTCTGGCGATCGCCCGGGACCTCGCCGAGCAGGGGCACCGGGTCGCCGTCACGCACCGTGGTTCGGGGGCGCCCGAAGGGCTCTTCGGGGTCCAGGCGGACGTCACCGACACCGAGCAGGTCGACGCCGCCTTCAAGCTCGTCGAGGAGCACCAGGGGCCGGTCGAGGTGCTGGTGTCCAACGCCGGGCTGACCGACGACACGCTGCTGATGCGGATGAGCGAGGAGCAGTTCGAGCGCGTCGTCAACGCCAACCTGACCGGCGCTTTCCGCGTCGCCAAGCGGGCCTCGCGCGGCATGCTGCGCGGCAAGTGGGGCCGGTTCGTCTTCATCTCCTCGGTCGTCGGCCTCTCCGGCTCGGCCGGCCAGGCCAACTACGCCGCGTCGAAGGCCGGGCTGGTCGGCTTCGCGCGGTCGCTGGCCCGTGAGCTCGGCTCGCGCAACATCACTTCGAACGTCGTCGCGCCCGGGTTCGTCCACACGGACATGACCGACGAACTGCCCGAGGACCGCAAGAAGGAGATCCTCGCGCAGGTGCCTTCCGGCCGGTACGCCGAGCCGTCGGAGATCGCCGCCGCCGTGCGCTACCTGGCTTCCGACGAGGCCGGCTACGTCAACGGCGCGGTGCTGCCCGTCGACGGCGGCCTCGGCCTCGGCCACTGACCCCCCACCACCCCGAACCAAGACCTGGAGGACCCGTGCCCGGACTGCTCGAAGGCAAGCGCCTGCTGATCACCGGCATCATCACCGACGCCTCGCTCGCCTTCCACGCGGCCAAGATCGCGCAGCAGGAGGGGGCGAAGGTGGTGCTGACCGGCTTCGGCCGCATGTCGCTGGTCGAGCGCATCGCGAAGCGGCTGCCCGAAGAGGCGCCGGTGATCGAACTCGACGTCACCAACCAGGAGCACCTCGACGGCCTGGCCGGCAAGGTCCGCGAGCACGTCGACGGCCTCGACGGCGTGCTGCACTCGATCGGCTTCGCCCCGCAGACCTGCCTCGGTGCGCCGTTCCTCGACGCGCCCGCCGAAGACGTCAAGACCGCGATCGAGATCTCGACGTACTCGTACATGTCGCTGGCCAAGGCGTGCCTGCCGCTGATGGGGCGCGGCGCGTCGTACGTCGGCATGGACTTCGACGCGCGCGTCGCGTGGCCGGTCTACAACTGGATGGGCGTCGCGAAGGCCGGGCTCGAGTCGGTCAACCGGTACCTGGCCAAGGAGCTGGGGCCGCAGGGCATCCGCGTCAACCTGGTCAGCGCGGGCCCGATGAAGACGATGGCGGCGAAGTCCATCCCGGGCTTCGTCGACCTGGAGGACGGCTGGGGCGAGCGCGCGCCGCTCGGCTGGGACAGCACGGACCCGGACCCGGTGGCGAAGAGCGTCTGCGCGGTGCTCTCGGACTGGCTCCCCGCCACCACCGGCTCGATGATCATGGTCGACGGCGGGGTCCACTTCCTCGGGATCTGAGCCTCACACGAAGGCCGGCTCACGGTCGTCGCCGCGCTGGACGGCGGCGGCGACCGTGAGCGCGGCCAGGGTCGCCACGCCGAGGGCGATCCCGGTCCAGGCGACGCTCGGGAAGCCGAGCCCGGCGCCGATCGCGACACCGCCCAGCCACGGGCCGGCGGTGTTGCCGACGTTGAACGCCGCGGTCGTGCTGGCGCCCACGAGCGTGGGCGCGTCGCCGGCGACCTGGTAGGCACGCAGGTTCAACGCCGGGTTCACGCCGAACCCGGCCACGCCGAAGACGAGCACGGCCCCGACGGCGACGACCGCGTCGGTGGTCAGGGCGAGCACGAGCAACGCGGCCAGCGCGAGCGCGAGAAAGCCGTAGAGCGTCGCGAACGGCCGCCGGTCGGCGAACCGGCCGCCCACGCTGATCCCGATCAGCGCGCCGACGCCGAACAGCGCCAGGACACCGGGCACCCAGCCCTCGGAGAGGCCGTCGGTCTCGGTCAGCAGGGGCGCGAGGTAGCTGAACGCGGCGAAGATCATGGCCTGCGCCAGCGCGATCACGCCGAGGGCGAGCCAGACCCGGCCGCGCCGGTACAGCCGCAGTTCGCCGAGGACGCTCACCGCGTCACCGGTCGTCTCCGGCACCAGCAGCGCCACGCCCGCCACGGCGACCACGGTCACCACCGCCACGGCCCAGAACGCCGTGCGCCAGCCGGCGTGCTGGCCGAGGAACGTCCCCGCGGGCACCCCGGCGATGTTCGCCACGGTCAGGCCGCCGACCAGGACCGCCATCGCGCGGCCGCGCCGGGCGGCGGGCACGAGCGCGATGGTCGTCGCCAGGGCGACGGCCCAGAACCCGGCGCACGCGAACGCCGCGACCACCCGCGTGGCGAAGAGGACCGCGTAGCTCCCGGCGAGGGCGCCGACGACGTGCGCCCCGACGAACACGACGAGCAGCGCCAGCAGCGTCCGGCGGCGGGGGAGCCGGAGGGTGCCGATCGCCAGCAGTGGCGCGCCGACGACCATGCCGATGGCGAACGCCGAGATCAGCAGCCCGGCGTCGGGGATGCTCACGTGCAGGTCGGCGGCCATGCCGGGGAGCAGGCCGGTGATCATGAACTCGGACGTGCCCAGCGCGAACACGCTGAGCCCGAGGACGAAGACGGCCAGGGGCATGAGATCTCCTCCGGATTGTGTATCGATCAGTTCAAAACTGCGGCGGCGTGAGCGCCCGCTTCGGACGTGCTCGTCAGCGGGCGACGATCGCCGAAAGCGCGATGTCGGCGACGGCGTGCATGCCGGCGGGGCTCGTGCCGCGGCGGGCCATCACGCGCAGCCCCGAGGTGGTGCTGAGCAGGAACTCCGCCACCTCGGCGGGGTCCAGGCCGTCCCGGAGGCTGCCGTCGAGCGCGCCTTCCCGGACGCATTCGGCGAACATGGTCAGGTTCCGGTCGGTGTCGTGGCGCAGCGCGGCGCCCACCTCGTCTTCGGGCAGGCCGAGTTCGGCCAGGGTGTTGACCACGAAGCAGCCGCGGCGGCGGTCCTCGAGGTCGGCCTCGATGGCGCTGTCGAGCACCGCGGCGAGCCGCTCGGCCGCGGTGCCCGGGCCGTCGAGGATCGCTTGCCGCTTGTCCAGCTGGGTGCTGGTGTAGTGCGCCAGCGAACGCCGGAAGAGGGCCCGCTTGCTGGTGAACGTGTTGTAGACGCTGCTGCGGCCGAGCCCGGTCGCTTCGCACAGATCCTGCGTCGTCGTCGCTTCGTAGCCGTGTGCCCAGAACGCGTGCATCGCCTTCTCGACGGCGGCGGCTTCGTCGAACTCCCGTGGCCTGGCCATGAAGGTACCGTACCAGAGTTTTGTACTGATCGATTCATAACCGGCCCGGCTCAGCGTGCGGACCGCCACATCGGCAAGATGGCGGGGTGGGATACGACGCGTTGCTGTGGCTTTCGTTCGGCGGCCCGGAAGGGCCCGACGAGGTCATGCCGTTCCTCGAGAACGTCACCAGGGGCCGGGGGGTGCCGCGCGAGCGGCTCCTGGAGGTCGCCGAGCACTACCAGCACTTCGGTGGCGTCTCGCCGATCAACAAGCTGAACCGCGACGCGATGGCCGCGGTCGAGAAGCAGCTCGCGGCGGCCGGCATGGAGCTGCCGGTGCGCTTCGGCAACCGCAACTGGCACCCGATGGTCGAGGAAACCTTGGCCACGCTGACGTCGGACGGCGCGAAGCGGGTCCTGGTGTTCCCCACGAGCGCGTACGGCGGCTACTCGGCGTGCCGCCAGTACGACGAGGACATCGAGCGCGCCCGCGCGGCGGTCGGCGAGGGCGCTCCCGAACTGGCGAAGATCCGCCAGTTCTTCGATCACCCGCTGTTCGTCTCGGCGGTCGCCGACGCCGTGCGCGCCGCCCACGCGTCGCTGGGGAACGAGCCGGGGATCCGCACGGTGTTCACGGCCCACTCGGTGCCGGAGAGCGCGGATCGCGCTTCGGGGCCGCCGTCGGAGGGCGGCCGCCGCTACTCGCGGCAGATCGCGGAGGCGGCGCGCCTGGTGGCGGCCGAGGCGGGCATCGCGGAGTACGACGTCGTGTGGCAGTCGCGGTCCGGGCCGCCGCAGGTGCCGTGGCTGGAGCCGGACATCGTCGACCACCTCGACGCGCTGCACGCGGATGGGGTGCGGGGCGTGGTCGTGTCGCCGATCGGGTTCGTGTCGGACCACCTCGAGGTGATCTGGGACCTGGACAACGAGGCCGCGGAACGCGCGGCGGAGCACGGGATGGCCTTCGCCCGCGCGGCGACCGCCGGTGCGGACCCGAGGTTCGCGGAGCTGGTCGTGGAGCTGATCCGCGAGCACACGCACGGGGTCGAGCCGCGGAAGCTGTCGTCGTTCCCGGCGGCGGGCTGCACGGTCAACGGCGCGCCCTGCGCGATCGGCTGCTGCGAACCGGCGAAGCGCCCCGCCCGTTAGGTCCTGCGCCCCACCAGGTGGAAAACGCGGCTGAGCCGGCGGTAGGGATCCCGCCGGCCGGCTTCGAACTCGACGGCCGCCACGCGCTCGGCTTCGGCCGGGTCCGGTCCGGCGCCGCTGAGGTCGAGCCAGTCGACGAACAGCCAGACTCCGTACCACGCAAGGGGTTCCACGCCGCGGCCGCGGAGGGCCTCGCTCAGTTCCGCCACCGTGTCGGCGCGCGTCGGCAGGCCCAGCACCCCGATTTCGGTCCGGGCGCCGAACGCCGCCAGGGCGTCCTCCCAGCGTCCCTCCATCGCCGGGCGCACCGCCGCCGCGTCGGCGTTGCCCGTCATGATCGAGACGAGGCCGCCGGGCGCGGCGCACCGGCACAGCTGGTCGAGGACGGGCTCCGGCCGCTCCAGGTACCCGAGCACGCCGTGGCACAGGACGGCGTCGAAGCGACGGCCGCCGACCGCCTCTTCGGCGTCCGCGCCGTCGGCTTCCACGAAGGTCAACCGGTCCCGCACGGCCGCCGGCAGCCGCTGCCGGGCTTTGGCCAGCATCGCCGCCGACGAGTCGAGCAGGGTGACGTCGTAGCCGGCGCGGGCCAGCGGGAACGACTGGTGGCCGGCGCCGCCGCCGACGTCGAGCACCGAAGCCGGCGGGGCGGGCAGGTGCTCCAGCAGCTGCCGGTGCATCACGTAAGTGCGCACGCGCCCCTTCACGGACGCGTAGGCGCCGTCGGCGAAATCGCCGGCCACCGCGGCCCAGGTGTCCTCGCTCATCGCGCGGGACCTCAGCCTTCGCGGGCCGTCTGCTCCGCGAACGCGCGCACCGCCTCGTCGACCGCCGCGCAGCGGGCCGTCCGGACCGCGTCCGACAGCGGCCGCAACGCCTGGGCCCGCAACGTCGAAGCCGAAGCCGACAACGCCCCGCCCGGCTCGTCCGAAGACGCGATCGCCAGGATCGCCGCGATCTCCTCGGCCCGCTGGAGCACTCGCAACGCGCGCCCGGGTGTCCCGGCCGGCCAGTCGACGTCCGGGCGCGACCGCAGGTGAGCCGACAGCTCCGCGCGCACGCCCGGCCGGTCGGAGGCCACGTCCAGGGTCTGCAACGCCCCCGCGCTGGCCCGGATCGCGTCCGTCAGCCCGTGCTCGGCCTCGCCCAGCGGTACGTACTCGGGGGTGGTAGGCGAAGGCAGCGAATAGACGGTCCAGCGCACCAGGCCCTCGGCGATCGGCTCCGGCACCAGGCCGAACCCGAGGTCGGGGAGCACCAGCGCGTCGCCCGCGCGCAACGCCGCTTCGGTGAACGGGCCGCCGCCGCCGAGGCCGCGCACGTCGCCGGGGACGGGCAGCACCAGGTGCAGCGATTTCGCTCCTTGCGAACGCAGCGCCATCAGCAGCTGCACCGGCGTGGCCGCCCGGTTGAACGCCAGCGGGAGCGCGAAAGCGTCGGCCGCGGCGGTGTCGGCGGCCACGACGTCGTGGGCCTCACCCCACGCGAGCAGGGCATCGAGGACATCGTCGGACGCGGCGGCCCCGTTGAGCCACGCGCTCGACCAGACGGCGAAAGTCGCACTGGGACGGCACACGACGCCCTATTTTACCCGGTCGGCGGACAACACAGCAGCGCGCCCACGCTGGAGCCGCTCCACATCGACGGGCCGCCGATCCGGCAGTAGCGTCGAACGGGTGAACGCTGTTCCAGACGCTCTTCCCCGCACCGCCGGGGCCCTGCGCGCGGCGGGGTACGAGCCGCGCCCCATCGCGCAAGAGATCCACGACAACCTGCTGAGCGCCCTCAAGAACGGCGAGGACCCCTGGCCCGGCATCGTCGGGTTCTCCCGCACCGTGCTGCCGCAGCTCGAACGCGCGCTGCTGGCCGGCCACGACGTCGTCCTGCTCGGCGAACGCGGCCAGGGCAAGACCCGCCTGCTGCGCACCCTCGCCGGCCTGCTCGACGAGTGGACGCCCGTCATCGAGGGCGCCGAGCTGGGCGAACACCCGCTGCAGCCGATCACGCCCGCGTCGATCCGGCGGGCCGCCGAGCTCGGCGACGACCTGCCGGTGGCCTGGCGCCACCGCTCCGAGCGCTACACCGAAAAGCTCGCCACGCCGGACACCTCCGTCGGCGACCTGATCGGCGACGTCGACCCGGTGAAGGTCGCCGAAGGCCGCAGCCTCGGTGACCCGGAGACGATCCACTTCGGGCTCGTCCCGCGCGCCCACCGCGGGATCGTCGCCATCAACGAGCTGCCCGACCTGGCCGAACGCATCCAGGTCGCGCTGCTCAACGTGATGGAGGAGCGCGACATCCAGGTCCGTGGCTACACGCTGCGGCTGCCCTTGGACGTCCTGCTCGTCGCCACCGCGAACCCCGAGGACTACACCAACCGCGGCCGGATCATCACCCCGCTGAAGGACCGCTTCGGCGCCGAGATCCGCACCCACTACCCGCTGGACGTCGAGTCCGAGGTCGCCGTCGTCAAGCAGGAGGCGAACCTCGTCGCCGAAGTCGGCGAGCCGCTGCTGGAGGTGCTCGCCCGGTTCGTCCGGAACCTCCGCGAGTCGACGGTGATCGACCAGCGCTCCGGCGTGTCGGCCCGGTTCGCCGTCGCCGCGGCGGAGACCGTGGCGGCCGCGGCCCTGCGGCGCTCGGCGCTGACGGGGGAGGAGCCCGCGGTGGCCCGCCCGGTCGACCTCGACGCCGTGCCGTCGGTGCTGCGCGGCAAGATCGAGTTCGAGCCCGGCGAAGAGGGCCGCGAGATCGAGCACCTCGTGCACCTGCTGCGCCTGGCGATCGCCGAGACCGCGCGCGACCGGTTCGCCGGTCTCGACCTGCGGCCGCTGGCCGACGCGGTCGCCGACGGCCACCTGGTGTCCACCGGCGAGCGGGTGCCGGGCAAGGACGTCCTCGAAGCCCTGCCGGAGCTGCCGGTGCTGCACGAGGTCGCCCGGCGCGCCGGGGTCTCCGCCGACGAGCCCGCCGGCCGGATCGCGGCCGCCGTCGAACTGGCCCTCGAATCGCTGTTCCTGTCGCGAAGGCTCGCCAAGGACTCCGACGACACGACGACCGTCTACGGCCGATGACCGCGGTCCCGCTTCCCGACGGCTACTCCTACGGCCCGTGGCACGACGGTCCGGACCCCTTGGCGCCGCCGGCCGACCTGCGCGACGCGCTCGACGAGATCGGTCGCGACGTCATGGCCGGGGCCTCGCCGCGGGCCGCGCTGGAGGAGATGCTCCGGCGCGGCACCGAGCGCACCGCGGGCCTCGACGAGCTGACCCGGCGGCTCTGGCAGCGCCGTTCGCAGATCCAGCGGCGCAACAACCTCGACGGCACCCTCCAGGAGGTCCAGCGCCTGCTGCAGGAGGCCCTCGACGCCGAGCGGCGCGAGCTGTTCCCGGACCCGGACGACGACGCCCGGTTCCGGGAGGCCCAGCTCGACGCACTGCCGCCGGGCACGGCCGCGGCCGTCAACGAGCTGGCGGACTACGACTGGCGCTCCGAACAGGGCCGGGAGAACTACCAGCAGATCCGGGACCTGCTCGGCCAGGAGCTGATGGAGTCCCGGTTCCAGGGCATGAAGCAGGCGCTGCAGAACGCCGGGCCCGAGGACGTCGAGCGGATCAACGAGATGCTCTCCGACCTCAACGACCTCCTCGCGGCACACGCCCGCGGCGCCGAGGACATCCAGCAGCGCTTCGAAGACTTCATGGGCAAGCACGGCGAGTTCTTCCCCGAGAACCCGCGGAACGTCGAGGAGCTGATCGACGCGCTGGCCGAGCGGTCGGCGGCCGCGCAGCGCATGCTCAACTCGATGTCGGCCGAGCAGCGCGCGGAACTCGCCGAGCTGACCCAGCAGGCGTTCGGCGACCCGCGGCTGGCGCAGCAGCTGTCCCAATTGGACAGTCAGCTGCGGGCGGCGCGCCCGGGCGAGGACTGGACCGGCTCGGCGCGCTTCCGCGGCAACAACCCGCTGGGCATGGGCGAAGGCGCCCAGGCCATGCAGGATCTCGCCGAACTGGACGCGCTGGCCGAGCAGCTGGGCCAGTCCTATCCCGGCGCGCGGCTGGAGGACATCGACCTGGAGGCCCTGGAAGCCCAGCTCGGCAAGGACGCGGGCGTCGATGCCCGCCGGCTGGCCGAACTGGAGCGTGAACTGCGCCGCCAGGGCCTGTTCGAGCGGGCCGCCGACGGCTCGCTCCGGTTGTCGCCCAAGGCGTTGCGGCGCCTCGGCGAGACAGCGCTGTCCGACATCGTGAACGCGCTGCGCGGCAAGACCGGCGAGCGCGAGACCGAGTCGGCGGGCGCGGCCGGCGAGCCCACCGGCGCGTCGCGGCCGTGGCGGTTCGGGGACATGCAGCCCTGGGACGTGCCGCGGACCATCCGCAACGCCGTGCTGCGTTCGGTGTCGGTGGGGGAGCGGCAGGTCCGCCTCGACGTCGAGGACGTCGAAGTGGTCGAGACCGAGCACCGGTCCCGCGCGGCGGTGGCGCTGCTGGTCGACACGTCGTGGTCGATGGTGCAGGAAGACCGCTGGCTGCCGATGAAGCGCACCGCGCTGGCCCTGCACCAGCTGATCAGCACCCGCTTCCGCAACGACGCCCTGCAGCTGATCACGTTCGGCCGCTACGCGCAGTCGGTGGAGCTGCCGGAGCTGGTCGGCCTGGAAGGTGCGTGGGAGCAGGGCACCAACGCCCACCACGGGCTGCTGCTCGCCGGGCAGCACCTGCGGCGGCACCCGGACGCCCAGCCGGTGGTCCTGATGGTCACCGATGGCGAGCCGACGGCCCACCTGGAACCCGACGGCGAGGCGGTCTTCGACTACCCGCCCCAGCCCCGGACCCTCCTCAAGACACTGTCCGAAGTGGACCGACTGGCGAAGCTGGGTGCCTCGATTTCGGTGTTCCGCCTCGGCGACGACCCGCGGCTGACGTCGTTCGTGGACCTGATCGCCCGGCGCTCGGGCGGCCGGGTGATCGCCCCGGACCTCGACGGTCTCGGCGCCGCGGTGGTGGGCGACTACCTGCGCATGCGGCGGTGACGTGAGCGGGTGCTCCCGCGGGAGCACCCGCTCACCGGCGTCCGGGGTGGTACCGCCGGAGGCGCACCTCCCGCGGGTCAATCCACCGGCCGTGCGCGGGCTGCTCGGCCAGGGGGTCCGCCCACCGCACCCGCAGCCGGTCCGGGTGCGCTTCCTGGATGCGCACCTCCGTCCACCGGCCCGGCCTCTCCTCGGCCCACCACGGTTCGGCCAGGCTGGACAGGCCGTCGCGGCGGACCACCTCCTCGGCTTCGTCACGCCCGGACGGTTCGGCCAGCACTCCGTGGAACACCGTGCCCGGCTCCCAGCCCGCCTCCACCCGCCGGAGGTGGCCGAGGAGCTCGCCGTCCTCCTCACGCCGGACCTCGATCGGGCTCACAGCTCCACGCCCAGGCGGTCGCGGACGGCGGCGATGACCTGTTCGGTCTGGGTCCGCAAGGCGGCCAGACCCGCCTGCTCGTCGGCCGAGCCGGCGTAGCCGCTCAAGTCCGCCCGGACTCCCTGCTTCCAGACGGCCGTGACCTGCTGAGTCGCGGTGATGTCCTCGTCCGGGCGCCCGTCGACCAGGACGAGGTCAGCGCGCAGTCCCGGCCGGATCCGGCCGCGGTCGGCCAGCCGGAACACGTCGGCGGGGCGCGCGGTCGCGGCGGTGAGCGCCGCCGATGGCGAGAACCCCGCCTTCACCAGGTGCCCCAGCTCCCGGTGCAGGCTCGCGCCGTGGACGGTGCCCGGGTTGGGCGCGTCCGTTCCGGCCGGCACCGGTACGCCGGCCTCGAGCAGCAGCCGGGCGTTGGCCCGCGCGGCCGTGAAGTCCGGCAGCTGCGGTGGCAGCCACCGCTGCGCTTGCCGTTCGAGGACCGTGCACCACGCCGGTCCCAGCCTGGGCACCAGGGCCGGTTCGCCGAGCAGCCCGCCGTCGCCGGGGAAGCCGTCGGCCACCGACAGCGTCGAGATCACCGCGACACCCGCCGAGGCGATCGCGTCGGCCTGCCGGCCGGTGAGCGCGTCGAACGGGATGTGCGCGAGCACGTCGACCCCGGTGGGCAGCAAGTCCATCGCCGCGCGGGCGGTCGACACGTGCGCGGCGACGACCAGGCCGGCCGCGTGCGCGGCTTCGGTCAGCGCGGCGATCGTCGGCACGTCCAGCGACGGCATCGGCATCGGGCCGCCGCCGGTGCCGTCGTCGTAGAGCACCTTCAGGTGCGCCGCGTCTTCGGCGACGCGGTCGGCGACGAACCGCCCGGCGTCCCGCGGTCCGGTCACGGTCGGGAACGGCGCGTACATCATGCTCGGGTGCCCGCCGGGTGCCGTGGCCCCGACGCTCGAGGAGCGCACGTCGGCGCAGTCCGGCCCGGCGGCGCGGGCCAGGGCGTCCCGGACCGTGTCCGGCTTGCTGAACATGTCGAGCAGGGTCGTGACGCCGAAGGTGAGGGCCTGCCGGGGCGCGCCGGGCAGCAGGTGCACGTGCGCGTCGATCAGCCCGGGCAGCAGGGTGCCGCCGCGGGCGTCGACGTGCTCGTCGCCGGGGCGGAGCAGGGTGTCGTCACCGATCGCGGCGATGCGGCCGCCGGTGAGCCGGACGGCGGTGTGGTCGGTGCGGCGCTCGCCGTCGAAGACGCGGGCGCCGGTGATGGTCGTGGTCACGAGCGTCACGGTAGAAGTTGACACCGTGTGAAGGTCAACTTCTAAGCTGGAGGCATGCGGTACTCGATCAGCCAGGTCGCGAAGGCGTCCGGCGTCTCGGCGCGGATGCTCCGCCACTACGACGCGATCGGCCTGCTCACGCCGTCGTCGGTGGCGGCGAACGGCTACCGCTGGTACGGGCGGCCCGAACTGCTGCGCCTGCAGCGCATCCTGCTGCTGCGGCGGCTCGGTCTCGGCCTGGCCGACATCGGGGCCGTGCTGGGCGACCAGGCCGACGAGACGGCCGCGCTGCGCGGGCACCTGAGCCAGCTCGAGCAGGAGCGGCGCCGCCTCGACCGCGTCATCGCCACCGTCGAGGAGACGATCGCCGACCTCGCCCGCGCCCGGATCGACGACCCGGACCGGTTCTTCGCCGGGCTGCGCAAGGACGGCGCCGCCATGCGGCAGAGCTACCGCGAGACGTTCGGCGAAGGCGCCGCGGTGGCCTTCGACACCGCCCAGGCCGCCCAGGCCGGGCTCACCGCCGCGGGCTACGAGCACGCCGCCGCCCGCAGCGCCGCGCTGTTCCGGCGGCTGGCCGCCGTCATGCGCTCCGGCGCCGCGCCGGAAGACCCCGCCGCCCTCGACGCCGTCGCCGAGCACTACGAGTCCGTGAGCCACTTCTGGCAGCCGACCGCCCCCGCCTACGCCGCGATGGGCGGGCTGTACCTCAACGATCCCCGGCAGCGGGAGCTGGCCGAGCGGGCCGATCCGGAGCTGCCGGCGTGGCTCGCGCGCGCCATCGAAGCCTACGCGCGAGTACGGCTCGTCCCACCGCTCGGGAAGGCCTGACGGCCCGGCAATTACAGTCGGGGTATGCAGACTTGGTCATCGGTCGACGTGCCCCGCATCCCCGGCACCCCCCGCCCGCTGCGGCTCCACGACACGGCCACCGGGCAGATCCGCCCGACCGCGCCCGGCGCCACCGCCCGGATGTACGTCTGCGGCATCACGCCCTACGACGCGACGCATCTGGGGCACGCCGCGACGTACCTCGCCTTCGACCTGGTGAACCGCGTCTGGCGGGACAACGGGCACGACGTCCACTACGTGCAGAACGTCACGGACATCGACGAGCCGCTGCTGGAGCGCGCGCAGCGCGACCAGGACGACTGGGTCGTGCTGGGCATGCGGGAGACGGCGCTGTTCCGCGAGGACATGACCGCGCTGCGGGTCGTCCCCCCGCGGCAGTTCGTCGGCGCCGTCGAGAGCATCCCGGAGATCGTCGAGGTCATCGCCAAGCTGCTGGCCAACGGCAGCGCCTACCGCGCGGACGACCCGGAGTTCCCCGACGTCTACTTCGACCACACGGCGACCGGGAAGTTCGGCTACGAGTCGAACTACGACGCCGAAACGATGACGAAGTTCTTCGCCGAGCGCGGCGGCGACCCCGACCGGGCCGGCAAGCGCCACCCGCTGGACGCGCTGCTGTGGCGCGTGGCCCGCGAGGGCGAGCCGTCGTGGGAGTCCGAGCTGGGTGCGGGCCGCCCGGGCTGGCACATCGAGTGCAGCGCGATCGCGGTCAACCGGCTGGGCCTCGGCTTCGACCTCCAGGGCGGCGGCTCGGACCTGATCTTCCCGCACCACGAGTACAGCGCGGCGCACGCCGAAGCCGTCGCGAAGGACGGTCAGTTCGCCCGGCACTACGTGCACGCCGGGATGATCGGCCTCGACGGCGAGAAGATGTCGAAGTCGCGCGGGAACCTCGTGTTCGTCTCCCGGCTGCGCGCCGACAAGGTCGACCCGGGCGCGATCCGGCTGGCGCTGTTCACCGGCCACTACCGCGACGACCGCCCCTGGACGGACCGCCTGCTGGCCGACGCTGAAACCCGGCTCGCGCGCTGGCGGGAGGCCGTCTCGCTGGCCACGGGCCCGGCCGCGGAGGACACCGTCACCCGGCTGCGCGACCACCTGTCCGACGACCTCGACACGCCGAAGGCCCTGGCGGCGATCGACGCGTGGGCGAACGAGGCCCTCCGCCGCGACGGCACCGACCCGGCGGCCCCCGGCCTGATCCGCGACGCCGTCGACGCCCTCCTCGGCATCGCGCTCTGAGCACGGCGAAGGGCCCGGCAGTGCGCCGGGCCCTTCGCCGCGTATAACGACCTATTCGGCCACGGGACGGCCGGCGGCCAGCTCCAGCCGGGCACCCGCCCAATCCCGGCGCAGCCACCGGTCGTGGGACGCGATGACGACGGCGCCCGGGGCGGTCTCCAGTGCCGCGAACAGCTCTTCGGCCAGGGTCAGCGAAATGTGGTTCGTCGGCTCGTCCAGCAGGAGGACGTCCGGCGGTTCGGCGAGCAGGATCGCCAGCGCGAGCCGCCGCCGCTGACCGACCGACAGCGCCCCCACCGGCTGCCGCAGGTCCCGCGACGCCAGCAGGCCCAGCCGGCTCAGCGGGGGAGCGTCCTCGCCGAGCGCGTCCCGGTACACCCGGGCCGCGTTCCGCTCCGGCCCGGCGAACACGACGTCCTGCTCCAGCAACCCGACCCGCACGCCGTGTCCGAAGTGGACCGTCCCGGCCGCGGGTGCGAGCCGGCCGGCCAGTACCGACAGCAGCGTCGACTTCCCGGCGCCGTTCCCGCCGGTGACGAGCAGCCGGGCCGAACCGCCGACGTCCAGCCGTGGCAGCGCCAACCGGCCCGGCACTTCGAGCGAGCGCACCGAGATCGCCGGGCCGTCGCCGGTCGCGCGCCCGGTGAGTTCCGCCTTGAACCGCAACGGCGCCGGGGGTTTGCGCACCTGGTCGCGTTCCAGGTGCTCCAGGCGCTGCTCGGCGTCGCGCACCCGCCGCGAGATCGTCTTCTGGACGCGGGCGCCCTTGAAGGCGTGGATGAACTTGTCGTTGTCGCGCGGGGCGCGGCCGTAGGCGACGTTGCGCGCCGTGACCGCGACGGTTTCCCGCAGCTCCTTCAGTTCCTCCTGTTCCTCCGCGTAGCGCTGCTCCCACCGCGCCCGCTCGGCCTTCTTGTGGCCGAGGTAGTCGCGGTAGCTGCCGCCGTAGCGGACGGCGCCGCCGGCCTGCCGGTCGGCGGCGGCCGGGTCGAGGTCGACGATGTCGGTGCAGACGGCGTCGAGGAACACCCGGTCGTGCGAGGACAGCACCACGATCCCGGTGAGCTCGGTGAGGTGCCGTTCCAGGAACGCCATCGCGGAGTCGTCGAGGTGGTTGGTCGGCTCGTCGAGCAGGAGCGTCTCCGGTTGCCGGATCAGCAGCGCGGCCAGGCCGAGCCGCGAGCGCTGTCCGCCCGACAGCGTGCCGAGCCGCCGGTCCGGGGCGACGCCGCCGAGGCCGAGCCCGTCGCAGACGAGCTTGGCGCGGCGGTCGGCGTCCCAGAGGTCGTGGGTCTGGGCCCACTCCAGCACCCGGCCGTACTCCTCGAGCACGCCACCGTCGTCGGGCCGGTCGGTCATGGCCGCGGTCAGGTCGTCGAGGCGGGCCGCGGCGGCCCGGATCTCGGCGAGCGCGCCGTCGAGCACGTCGGCGAAGGTCGCGTCCAGCGGATACGGCAGTTCCTGCAGCAGGAACCCGACGTCCGGGCCGCGCAGCACCTCGCCGGAGCGCGGTTCTTCGAGCCCGGCGAGCAGGCGCAGCAGGGTGGACTTGCCGGTGCCGTTCTCGCCGACCAGGCCGAGCCGCTGCCCGGCCGACGCGGTGAGGGAAACGCCGTCGAGGACGAGGCGGGTGCCGTAGCCGAAGACGACGTCCTTGGCCTGCACCGGAAAAAGGGTGGACATGTGCGTTCACCGAGCCCTGGGGGAAGAAAGCGGAGATCCCGGCCGGGCGTCGTGGCACGCGGGAGCGTCGGCTCGACCGGTGCCGCCTCAGGCGGGATGGGCGCGGTTCAGTTCCTCATAGTGGAACCAGGTTAACGCAACAGCAGTAGAGTTAGTCAACCGGTTATGGCCTGGGTCACACCCGGTAGTCCGGTCGTCAACCGTTCGGCCGCGGCGGTGCCGTCGGTGAGGAACTCCAGCAACGCGGTCAGCTGGCGGCGGTCGAAGCGGGCGAGGCGTTCGCCGACGAACCGGGCCATCGGCGCGTACAGCTCGGCGAGCTCGGCCATCCGGTCGGGGAGTGGCCGCACGACGAGCCGGCGCCGGTCGGCGGGATCGGGGGCGCGCTCGGCGAGCCGGTGCTGTTCCATCCGGTCGAGCAGCCGGGTGAACGCGCCCGTGCTCATCCTCAGCAGCCGGGCGAGCTCGGTCGGGGAGTCGCTGACCCGGCCGTGGAGCAGGTGCAGGCAGTGCAGCTCGGTCGGGGTGACGGTCATCCGCTCGGCGACCGCCGCGTGGAAGAGCGCGGTCGAGCCCACGAAGCGGGGCAGGGCGAGAGCGGCGGCGGTGGCGAGTTCGCGCTGGTCGGGCAACGTCCATCCAAGGTCGGGTCACGACGCAGTCACTGCTTCGTGCAGTCACTGCGTCGCGAACGATAGCGGAGCCGGTTGACAAACCCGCAGGCGGGACCAACTATGAAAGAACACTTTCGAAATGCTTCTTTCAGATAGGACGGCCGATGGCCGAGCTGCCGCCGCGCAAGCGGATCGAAGACGTCGAGCTGCTGCGCGCGCTGGCGCACCCGCTCCGCTCGGCGCTGCTGAACCACCTCACCGCCGTCGGCCCGCGCACCGCGAGCGAGTGCGCCGAGGCGGTCGGCTCGACGGCGTCCAACTGCAGCTGGCACCTGCGGCAGCTCGCCCAGTACGGCCTGGTCGAGCGGGCCGACGCCGAGGACGGCCGCGAACGCCCGTGGCGCGCCCGGCAGGTCGGGCTGGAGATGGGGGCGCTCGCGGACGACCCGGCACACCGGGCCGCGCAGCTGGGGGTGGTCGGCGCGACGCTGAGCCACGAGCAGGAGCTGACCCAGCGGTACCTGGACTCCCTCGAGGACCTCGACCCGGCCTGGCGCGCGGCGACCGGGCTGAGCACCTACGCGCTGCGCGTCACCCCGGCGGAGCTGACGCGGCTGACCGAAGCGATCGACGCGCTGATCCGCCCGTACGTCGGCGCGATCCGGACCGACGCACCCGCCGGTGCGCGTTCGGTGCACGTCGGCCTGCGGGCGTTCCCGCGCATCGAACACTCGGGGAAGGCGGAGGAATGAAGCAGCTGCTGGGGGTACCGGCGTTCGCGCGGCTGTGGGTGGCCGCGTTCTTCGGCGAGACGGCCGAGTGGATGCTGCAGGTGGCGTTGCCGATCTACGTCTTCCAGCGCACCGGCTCCGCCGCGACGACGGCGCTGAGCATCGTGCTCGGCCTGCTGCCCACGGTGCTGCTGAGCCCGGTGGCCGGCGTCGTCGCCGACCGGTGGAACCGCCGCGCGGTGCTGTTCGGCGTCTGCTGCGGGCTCGCCGTCGTGGCGCTTCCGCTCCTGGCCGAGCCCGGCGTCACCGTGGTGTACGCGGTGATGGCCGCCCAGGCGGCGTGCGCGTCGGTGTTCGAACCCGCGCGCAACGCGCTGGTGCCGGAGCTCGTCGGTGTCGCGGAGGTGACCGCGGCGAACGGGCTGATGAGCGTGAACGGCAGCGTCGCCCGGCTGGCCGGCGGCTGGGCCGGCGGTGCCCTGCTGGGCTTCGGCGGGCTCACCGACGTCATCACCGGCTACCTGGCCGTCCTCGTGGTCGCCGCGGCCCTGCTGGCCAAGCCGTTCCGCCGGGTCGCCGCGCCCGCGCCGGCGGCCCCGCGGGAACCGGTGGTGCGGGCCTGGCTGGACGGCCTGCGCGAACTGACGCACAACCGGCGGCTCGCGCGGCCCGGCCTCGCGCTCGTGCTCACCTCCTTGGCCCAGGGCATGTTCCTGGTGCTGTTCGTGGTGTACGTGCTGGACGTCCTGGGCGGCAGCGAAGCCGACGCGGGCCTGCTGCGCGGGGTGCAGGCGATCGGCGGGCTGGCCGCCGGGTTCGCCGTCGCCACCGTGGCCCGGCGGGTCGCGCCGGTCGCCCTGCTCGGCTGGGGTGCGCTCGGGCTGGGCCTGCTGTCCGCGGTGATCTGGAACCTGGCCCCGGTGACGACGGCGCTGGGGGTGTACGCCGGGCTGTTCGCCCTGGCGGGGGCCCCGGGCGTGGCCGTCGGCGCCGGGACGCTCTCTGAGGTCCAGCGGGCGGTCGCCCCCGAGCGGGCTGGGCGCGTGCTGAGCACGACGTTCGCCGCGATGGCGACGTTCACGACGGTCGGTGCGCTGCTCGCCGGGGCGCTGGTGGCGACGACCGGGGCGGCGGTGCTGCTGGACGTCCAGGCCGGTGTCTACGTCGTCGCCGGGCTGCTGATGCTGCTCCCGCGCCGGGGGTGGACCCGGCAGTTGGTGTGGAGGAACCGGGCCGCCCCCTCGGTGAAGTCGTAGATCGCCACCGTCCGGGTGTCCTCCAGGGGATCGGCCGAGGGCATCAGGAAGTGCGTCCGGCTCACCGGAAGCAGCTCGTCGGTCAGGCGGGCGGGCTTGCCCAGGAACTCCGCGCGCATCGGGTCGAGGTCCAGCGTCACGTGCAGAACGCCGCCCTCGGCGGACACCTCGTACCGGGCGCCGGGCCGCTCGTAGACCCCCTCGTACCTCGGCAGATCGAGCCGCAGGGCCCGGTCCGGCTTCGGTAGTTCCGGCGGGACGACGGCGCCGAGGTCGCCCAGGATCTCGGTGAACACCTGGCGCGCGAAGCTTTCGCGCGGGCCACCGTTGGTCAGCACGGCCACGGCGGTGTCCGAGTCCGGCAGGATCCGCAGCCGGGCGTTCTGGCCGATCGTGTTGCCGTCGGTGGCGTAGACGGTTTCCCCTTGCCAGTCGCAGACGATCAGGCCAAGGGCCCACTCCGGCCCGAACAGATAGGGATCCGGGACCGGCACCCGCGATCGCAGCATCTCCCGGGTGCTCGCGGCCGACACGATCCGCCTGCCGTCCGGCGCGGTGCCCGCGTTGAGCAGGACGTGGGCCATCGTCAGCACGTCGCGGACCGTCGAGGTGATGCCCCCGCCGGGGCCGAACTCCCGGGGCAGATAGGCCATCGGCGTGACGATGGGACCCTCGGCCAGGGAACGGAGGAGGTGCCCGGTCGCGGCCCGCGTCTCGTCCACCTGCTCGCGGCGGCTGTTCGTGCCGGTCAGGCCCAGAGGCGTGAAGAGCCGGTCCCGCAGGACGTCGTCCCAGCGCTTGCCGTCGAGGACCTCCATGATCCGCGCGAGGACCGCGTAACCGAGCGCCGCGCTGTAGCCGTGGGTGTGGCCCAGCGGGAAGACCTGCGGTGCGTCGGCGATGTTCGCGACCATGCGCTCGTGGATGTCGTCGCCTTCGCCGGGGTCGCCGAAGGCTTCTTCGATGCCGTTCGTGTGGTTGAGCAGGTGCCGCGCGGTGACCTTCGCGGTCGTTTCCGGATCGGCCACCTTGAACTCCGGGAGGTAGGTCCGCACGGGCTCGTCCAGATCGGCCTTGCCCTCGTCGACCAGCTGCAGGAAGGCCAGGGCGGTCCACGTCTTCGTCATCGAACCGCACTGGTAGACCGTGTCCGGCGTCGCCGGTTCGGCGGTTTCGACGTCCTTGATGCCGACGGCGAACTCGGAGATCTCGCCGTCGCGGAGCACGCCGACCGCGGCGCTCGGGATGCCGTACTCGGCCAGCAGCGCCGACACCCGGTCCCGGATCGTCATCGGGCGAGCCCCACCGCGTTCGCGGCGTCCGCTTCGAAGCACTCCGTCGTGGCGTGCGCACCGGCGTGGGTCTCGAAGAACTCGCGGATGACGTCGGCGGAGTCGTGGGCGATGACGTTCACCGCGCGGGTGCCGTCCGTGCTCGCGACCGCCAGCTGCCACACCGCGCCCGGCGGAAGCCGGCCGTGGGCCTTCTTCAAGCCGGTCCAGAACTTGCTTCCGTCCGAGACGGCCGAGATGGCGAGAACGTGTGTCTTGGCTTTCGTCATGCGGAAAAGCTACGTTGCGTTTCGCCACGGTTCAAAGAAGATGCCGGTTCAACCAGCGAATCATTGCAACCGGACTGTCCATGAACGCAACCGTCGTTGCACTGTATTGTCCGTGAACGCACCGCGAGGAGGAGTCCGTGCCCGGAGGCAGGCTGACGCTCGACGACCGCCGCCACATCGCGGGCTGGCTCGCCGACGGGCTCGGGTACGCCGAAATCGGACGGCGGCTCGGCCGCCCGACCTCCACCGTCAGCCGGGAGGTGGCCCGCAACAGCACGTCGGGCGAGTACCGGCCCGCCCGCGCGCAGGAGGCCGCCGGCCAGCGCGCCCGGCGATGCCGGCGCCGGCCGGGCGGCGAGCCGGCCGAGGTCGTGCGCGGCTTCGTGGACGGGTTCGCGGCCCTGCTGGCCGCCACCGGCCTGCCGCGGATGACCGCCCGGGTGTTCACCTGCCTGCTCACCGCCGAGGCCGGCGGCCTCACCTCGGCCGAGCTGGTGCGGCTGCTGCAGGTCAGCCCGGCTTCGGTGTCGAAATCCATCGGTGCCCTCGAAGCGATGGAGCTGGTCGCGCGCCGGCCGGACCCCGGCGGCCGGCGCGAGCGCTACCGCGTCGACGACGACGTGTGGCTCCGGGCGTGGCAGGCCGACACCGGCGCCCACGGCCGGCTGGCCGCCGCCGCGCACCAGGGCAGCGAGCTCTTCGGCCCGGACACGACCGCCGGCGCCCGGCTCGCCCGGATGGGGCAGTTCTTCGGGCAGCTCAGCGAGCAGATGGGCGGCAGCACCGTCGCGGAGGCCGCCGGCCACGACGCCTTGACCGTGGTCGCCGCCCTGGTGCACGCCCGCCGTCCGCTGACCGTGGCCGAGCTCGCCACCGCGTTGGGCTGGTCAGAGGACCGTGCGGCGGCCGGGCTGGACGCGCTCCGTCACCGTCCGGCCCTCGCCGATCCCCTCGCCCTGCACGACGCAGGCACCGGGACGGTCACCGTCACGGCGAGGCCGGATCGCCTGAGCCCGGCCCAGCGCGAAGGGATCAACCGGTTTCGCGCGGATTTCCCGGCCGCGGTGGCTACGGTGGAGGGGTGCCGCACCTCTTCGCCACCAGCGACCTCCACGTGACCCACGAGGGCAATGGCCCGATCCTCGACTCGGTCGTGCCGGAAACCCCCGAAGACTGGCTGCTCGTCGCCGGCGACGTCGCCGAGCTGGCCGAAGTCACCATCGGGACGCTGAAGACGCTGCGCAGCCGGTTCGCGAAGGTCGTGTGGGTGCCGGGCAACCACGAACTGTGGACGACGAAGAACGACGAGTGCCAGCTGCGGGGCCAGGCCCGGTACGAGCACCTGGTCGAACGGTGCCGCGAGATCGGCGTGCTGACGCCGGAGGACGAGTTCCCGGTCTGGCGGCACGGCCCGCGGCCGCTGACGATCGCGCCGCTGTTCCTGCTCTACGACTACAGCTGGCGGACCCCGGACGCGGAGGGCAAGCCCCTGGAGGAGGCCCTGCGCCAGGCACGCGAGGCCGGGGTGGTCTGCACGGACGAGTACTTCCTGCACCCGGACCCGTACCCCAGCCGCCAGGCGTGGTGCGAGGACCGGCTGAAGATCAGCACCGAGCGCCTCGACACGATCCCCGGCGACCACGGCACGATCCTGATGTCGCACTGGCCGCTGCACCGCCACCCGACGGCGCCGCTGTACTGGCCGGAGTTCGCGATGTGGTGCGGCACGACGAAGACCGAGGACTGGCACGTCCGCTACCGCGCGGAGATCGCCGTCTACGGCCACCTGCACATCCCGCGCAGCACCGAGGCCGACGGCGTCCGGTTCGAAGAGGTCTCGCTGGGCTACCCGCGCGAGTGGCGGAAGCGGGCGCGGGGTGCGGTGCCGATGCGCCGGATCCTCTGGCCGTCCTGATCCCGCGGGGTGCGCCGTAGTTGCCGGCGTCGATCCGGTTGGCCGCGGACGGCCGAACACGCCCAGCTCGCCGCCTGAGCCGCTGCTGACGGCTCGGGCGCCTCTTGCCGTCATGATTCCGCGCGCCGCCGTTCCCTGAGCGCGCGGACCCGGCCCCGGCTGGCGCAGGCCGGCGACGGGCACCAGCGCCGCCGTCCGCCCGGGTCGGCGAACACGCCGCGGCAGTCCTGCTCGGGGCAGGCCCGCAAGTCGTGCCGCAAGGGGCCGGTGAGCCAGTCCGCGGCCTGGTGCGCCAGCCGTGCGAAGGCGGCCTGCGCGGTCGGCGGGGCGCTGCGGTGCAGCCGGTCGAGTGCGGCCAGGTGCACCGGCTCGGTCGTGAGGAACGCCGTCAGCGGGCTGACCTGGCCGGCTTTCGGCGGAATTCCGCCGACCGCGACCAAGGCGAGTTCGCGCAGGACCTCGCGCAGCCGATGGGCCTCGCGCAGGTCGGCGTGCGTGACCGGCGCGAGCGGGGTCAGCTCGGAGCGGGCCAGCCAGTCGCGCAGCCGGTCCACGGCCGGCAGGCGCTCGACCGGCTGGGACCCGAAGTGGCGGCCGCGGGTGGCGAGCAGGTTCAGCCAAGGGGCGCCCATGTCGAGGCGGAAGTCTTCGGACACCTCGCCATCGTAACGGTTGAGACGTTACACTCGCGCTCGTGACTGGGGAACTCAAGGTCCGCACGGTGCTGGGCGACATCGATCCGGCCGAACTCGGCGTGACCGACGCGCACGACCACCTCTTCTTCGCCTCGAAGCTGCTGCCGGGCCAGGAGCTGGACGACCCGACCGCCGCCGCCCACGCGCTGCTCGAGTTCAAGGTGCGGGGCGGGGCGGCGCTCGTCCAGTGGACGCCGTACGGCCTGACCCGGCGCACCCGCGACCTCGCCTGGATGTCGGAGGAGGTCGGCGTGCACGTGGTCGCGGCCACCGGCCTGCACCGCGTGGAGCACTACGCCCCGGTGATCCTCGGCCGCGTCATCGACGGCCTGGTCAAGGAGTTCGTCGCCGACCTCACCGAGGGGACCCAGCCCGCCGACCTGCCCGGCGAGCCGCGGACCGGCCCGCGGGCCGGGCTGGTCAAGGTGGCCGGCGCGTTCCACACGATCGACTCCCACGCCCGGCTGACGATGACCGCCGCCGCGGTCGCCCACCAGGAGACCGGCGCGCCGATCGCCGTGCACCTCGAACTCGGCACGGCGGGCCTGGAGACGGTCGAACTGCTCTGCGGGAAGCTGGACGTTCCGCCGGACAAGGTGATCCTCGGGCACGTCAACCGGAACCCGGACCCGCGGCTGCAGCGGGAGATCGCCGGGACCGGCGTGTTCCTCGGGTTCGACGGCCCGTCGCGGGCCAACCACGCCACCGACTGGCGGCTCTTCGACGGCCTCGAAGCGCTCGTCGAGGCCGGCCACGGCGGGCAGCTCCTGCTCGGCGGCGACACGACCACCGCCGCCGCCCGCGACCAGCCGGGCGCGTCCTACCTGCTCACGACCCTGGCCCCGCGGCTGACCGAGCGGCTCGGCGGCGACGTCGTCACGGCCATGCTGGTGGCGAACCCCGCGCGGGCGTTCGCCACCAGCTGGCGGTGACGTTCAAGCGTGGTGACTCAGCGCAGGCCGAAGCCTTCCTGCCCGCCGCCACGGCCGCGGCGGCGCAGGTAGCGCTCGAACTCGGCGGCGATCTTGTCGCCGCTGACGTCCTGCTCGGCGACCTCGCTCTGCGCGTCGCCGCGCTCTTCGAGGCTGCGGACGTACTCGCTGATCTCTTCGTCCTCGTCGGCCATCTCGCTGACCGTGCGCTGCCACTCCTCGGACTGCTCCGGCAGCGCGCCCAGCGGGATCTCGACGTCGAGGATGTCCTCCAGCTTGTGCAGCAGCGCCAGCGTCGCCTTGGGGGACGGCGGGTGCGACACGTAGTGCGGCACCGCGGCCCAGATCGAGACGGCCGGGATGCCCGCCTGCACGCAGTAGTCCTGCAGGATGCCGACGATGCCGCTCGGGCCTTGGTAGTTGTTCAGGTCGAGGCCGTACAGGGACGCGGTGTCCTTGTCGTAGGCCGTCCCGGTCACCGGGACCGGCCGGGTGTGCGCGGTGTCGGCCAGCAGCGCGCCCAGCGTCACCACCGTCGCGACGTCCAGCTGCTTGATGTGGTCGAGCAGCTCGGCGCAGAAGGCGCGCCAGCGCATGTTCGGCTCGGGACCCTGCACGAGGACGACGTCGCGGTCGAACCCGTCGGGGCGGCACACCGACAGCGTTGTCGTCGGCCAGTCCACCCGTCGAGTGACGCCGTCCACCATCCGGACGGTCGGGCGGCTGACCTGGAAGTCGTAGTAGTCGTCGGGCTCCAGCTCGGCCAGCGGCGTGGCGTCCCAGTTCAGCTGCAGGTGCTCGACCGCCCGGCTGGCCGCGTCACCTGCGTCGTTCCAGCCTTCGAAGGCGACCACCATCAAAGGCCGGGTGGGTTCGGTGCGGTCGCCGGGCGGCCGCGGGGTCTCGTCGACGGGCTCACTCACCGGACCAGCCTACGACCACCGGCCTTACCCTGTTCAGCATGTCCGACCGCCTGTCGTCGCCCTTCCTCGACGCCCTTCGCTCGCGCGTTCTGGTGGCGGACGGCGCGATGGGCACCGCCCTGCAGGCCCACGACCTCAGCCTGGCCGACTTCGACGGCCTCGAAGGCTGCAACGAGATCCTCAACGTCACCCGGCCGGACGTGGTCCGCTCGGTGCACCGGGGCTACCTGGAGGCGGGCGCGGACGCCGTCGAAACGAACACTTTCGGGGCCAATTTCGCCAACTTCGCCGAGTACGGCATCACCGGGCGGATCTTCGAACTCGCCGAGGCCGGCGCCCGATTGGCCCGCGAGACCGCCGACGAGTTCGCGACGCCGGACCGCCCGCGGTTCGTGCTGGGCTCGATCGGGCCGGGCACGAAGCTCCCGACGCTCGGCCACGCACCGTTCACCACGCTGCGTGACGCCTACCGCGAGGAAGTCCGGGGCCTGCTGGCCGGCGGCGCCGACGCGGTGATCGTCGAGACCACCCAGGACATCCTCCAGACGAAGGCGTCGGTCATCGGCGCGAAGCGGGCGATGGCCGCCGAGGGCCGATCCGTGCCGATCCTCGTTTCGATCACCGTCGAAACGACCGGCACGATGCTGCTCGGCACCGAGGTCGGTGCCGCGCTGGCCGCCCTGGAGCCGCTCGGCATCGACGTCATCGGGCTCAACTGCGCCACCGGGCCCGCCGAGATGAGCGAGCACCTGCGGCAGCTGGCCAAGCACGCCCGGGTGCCGCTGTCGGTGATGCCCAACGCCGGCCTGCCGGAACTGGGCCCGGACGGCGCGGTCTACCCGCTCGGCCCGGAAGCGCTGGTGGCGGCCCTGACCGGGTTCGTGCGCGAGTTCGGCGCCGGCCTGGTGGGCGGCTGCTGCGGCACGACCGGCGAGCACATCCGGCAGCTCGCCGCGGCGGTCGCCGGCACCGCGCCGGTCCCGCGGCGGCCGCGGCCCGAGCCGGGCGTGTCGTCGCTGTACCAGGCGGTGCCGTTCAAGCAGGACGCCAGCGTGCTGATGATCGGCGAGCGGACCAACGCCAACGGCTCGAAGGCCTTCCGCACCGCGATGCTGGAGGGCCGCTGGGACGACTGCGTCGAGATCGCCCGCGAGCAGACCCGCGACGGCGCCCACCTGCTCGACCTGTGCGTCGACTACGTCGGCCGCGACGGCACCGCGGACATGGCCGAGCTCGCCGGGCGCCTGGCCACCGCCTCGACGTTGCCGATCATGCTCGACTCCACCGAGGCGCCCGTGCTGCGCGCGGGCCTGCAGCGGCTCGGCGGCCGGTGCGCGGTCAACTCCGTCAACTACGAGGACGGCGACGGCCCGGAATCCCGCTTCACCCAGGTCATGGACCTGGTCGGGGAATACGGCGCCGCCGTCGTCGCCCTGACCATCGACGAAGAAGGCCAGGCGCGCACCGCCGCGAAGAAGGCCGACATCGCGTCGCGGCTGATCGCGGACATCACCGGCAAGTGGGGCCTGCGCACCTCCGACGTCATCATCGACGCGCTCACCTTCACCATCGCCACCGGCCAGGAAGAGTCGCGCCGCGACGGCATCGAAACGATCGAAGCCATCCGCGAGATCAAGCGCCGCCACCCCGAGGTGCAGACCACACTCGGCCTGTCCAACATCTCCTTCGGCCTCAACCCCGCCGCGCGGCAGGTGCTCAACTCGGTGTTCCTGCACGAGTGCGTCCAAGCCGGGCTCGACACCGCCATCGTGCACGCGTCGAAGATCCTCCCGATGGCGCGGATCCCGGACGACCGGCGCGCGGTCGCCCTGGACCTCGTCTACGACCGCCGCCGCGAGGGCTACGACCCTCTGCAGGAGCTGATGGCCCTGTTCGAGGGCGTCAGCGCGGCGTCGTCGAAGGCGTCGCGCGCCGAAGAGCTGGCCGCGCTGCCGCTGTTCGAACGCCTGGAACGCCGGATCGTCGACGGCGAACGCACCGGCCTCACCGACGACCTCGACGCGGCCCTGGAGCAGCGGCCGGCCCTCCAGATCATCAACGACACGCTGCTGTCCGGCATGAAGACCGTCGGCGAGCTGTTCGGCTCCGGGCAGATGCAGCTGCCGTTCGTGCTGCAGTCCGCCGAGGTGATGAAGGCAGCCGTCGCCCACCTCGAGCCGCACATGGAGACCGGCGACGACTCCGGCAAGGGCCGGATCGTGCTCGCCACCGTGCGCGGCGACGTGCACGACATCGGCAAGAACCTCGTCGACATCATCCTCTCCAACAACGGCTACGAGGTCGTCAACCTCGGCATCAAGCAGCCGATCACGACCATTCTCGACGCGGCCGACGAGCACGGCGCCGACGCCATCGGGATGTCCGGGCTGCTGGTGAAGTCCACGGTGATCATGAAGGAGAACCTCCAGGAGATGAACTCCCGGGGCGTCGGGGCGCGCTGGCCGGTGCTGCTCGGCGGCGCGGCGCTGACCCGGTCCTACGTGGAGAACGACCTGAGCGAGCTGTACCTCGGCGACGTCCGCTACGCGCGGGACGCCTTCGAAGGCCTGCGGCTGATGGACGCGATCATGGCCGCCAAGCGCGGGGAATCGCCGCTGGTGGACGCCGACGCGGAGAAGAAGCGTCAGGAGCGCAAGGAACGCCGCGAACGTTCGCTGCGGATCGCCGAGGCGCGCAAAGCCCGCAAGGCCGACGAGGAAGCCCTCGAAGGGCCGCCGCCCGCGCGCTCGGACGTCGCCACCGACGTCCCGCTGCCGGTCCCGCCGTTCTGGGGTTCGCGGGTGGTCAAGGGCGTCGCGCTCGCCGACTACGCCGCCCTGCTCGACGAGCGCGCGACCTTCATGGGGCAGTGGGGGCTCAAGGGCGCCCGCGGCGGCGCCGGGCCGACGTACGACGAACTCGTCGAGTCCGAAGGCCGGCCGCGGCTGCGGTACTGGCTCGACCGGCTGACCGCCGACGGCGTCCTCGCCCACGCGGCCGTCGTCTACGGCTACTTCCCGTGCGTCGCCGAGGGCGACGACCTCGTCGTGCTCACCGAGCCGTCCCTCGACGCGCCGGAGCGAGTGCGGTTCACCTTCCCGCGCCAGCGCCGCGACCGGCGGCTCTGCCTGGCCGACTTCTACCGGCCACGCGAAGCCGGTGAAGTGGACGTAGTGCCGTTCACCGTCGTGACCATGGGCCAGCCGATCGCCGACTACGCGAACGAGCTCTTCGCGGCCGACGCCTACCGCGACTACCTGGAGGTCCACGGCCTCGGCGTCCAGCTGACCGAGGCACTGGCCGAGTACTGGCACTGCCGCATCCGCCAGGAGCTGACCCTCCCCGGCGGTGTGGCGGTCGCCTCAGAGGACCCCGACGACGTCGAGGACTTCTTCAAGCTCGGCTACCGTGGGGCGAGGTTCTCCCTGGGCTATGGCGCCTGTCCCGACCTCGAAGACCGGGCGAAGATCGTCGCCCTCCTCGAACCGGGCCGGATCGGCGTGAAGCTGTCCGAGGAGTACCAGCTGCATCCCGAGCAGTCGACCGACGCGATCGTCTGCCACCACCCGGAAGCCAAGTACTTCAACACCTGAGGGAGATCCACTGTGGACGGACTCGTCGCCGTGCTGTGGGACATGGACGGCACGCTCGTCGATTCCGAGAAGCTGTGGGACATCGCCCTCTACGAGACGGCGGAATGGCTCGGCGGCAAGCTCTCCGAAGAGCAGCGGATGACGCTCGTCGGGTCCAATATGGATGACACCTCGGCGTACCTCCTCGAAGTGGTCGGCCTCCCGGTCACTCCCGAGGCGATCGCGTCGACCGGCGAGGAGATCCGCCGTCGCACGGCCGGGCTGTTCGACGACGAGCTGCCGTGGCGCCCCGGCGCCCGCGAAGCGCTGACGGCGGTGCGCGAAGCCGGGTTGCGGTCGGCACTGGTCACCTCCACCGAACGCGACCTGACCGAACTCGCGCTGAACACGATCGGGCGGGACTTCTTCGACGTGACCGTCTGCGGCGACGAGGTCGAAGGTCTGAACAAGCCGCACCCGCGCCCGTACGTCAAGGCGGCCGAGCTGCTCGGGGTGTCGCCTGAGCGCTGCGTCGCGGTGGAGGACTCGCCGCCGGGCACGGCGTCGGCGGTCGCGGCGGGCTGCACGGTGCTGGTGATCCCGAACGACGTCCCGGTCGAGGCGGGGGAGCGGCGCGTGTTCCGCGACTCCCTGGTGGGCATCGACGTACCGGCGCTGGCGGCCCTGCTCGGCTGACCACGACCATGTCGCTTTTCCGCTAGCCCGGGGTGGCCCGGGTCCGCGATGCTGACGTGGTGCATGAGGACTTCGAGCAGTGCGTGCGGATCGTGCAGGCGAAGGACGCCCGGTTCGACGGGTGGTTCTACTGCGCGGTGCTGACGACCCGGATCTACTGCCGGCCCAGCTGCCCGGTCGTGCCGCCCAAGCGGCAGAACATGAGCTTCTACCCGAGCGCCGCGGCCGCTCAGCAGGCCGGGTTCCGGGCGTGCAAGCGCTGCCGGCCGGACGCCAGTCCCGGCTCGCCGCTGTGGAACGAGCGCGCCGACCTGGTGGCGCGCACGATGCGGCTGATCGCGGACGGCGTCGTCGACACCGAAGGCGTCAGCGGCCTCGCCGCCCGGCTCGGCTACAGCGTCCGGCAGGTCGAACGGCAGGTGTTCGCCGAACTCGGCGCCGGACCGCTGGCGCTGGCCCGCGCCCAGCGCGCGCAGACGGCGCGCACCCTGATCGAGACGACCGCGCTGCCGATGACCGAGCTGGCCCTGGCCGCCGGGTTCGGCAGCATCCGGACGTTCAACGACACCGTCCGCGAGGTGTTCGCCCTCTCGCCGACCGAACTGCGGCAGCGCGCGAAGGGCCGGCCCTCGGCGGCCGGGGCACTGGTCCTGCGGCTGCCCTACCGGAAGCCGCTGTGCCCGGACAACCTCTTCGGGCACCTCGTCGCGACCGGCGTGCCGGGCGTGGAGGAGTGGCGGGACGGCGCCTACCGGCGGACGCTGCGGCTGCCGCACGGCCACGGCGTCGTCGCGCTGCGGCCCGAAGACGGCCACATCGCCTGCCGGCTCACCCTGGCCGACCTGCGGGACCTCCCGGCCGCCACCAGCCGCTGCCGCCGCCTGCTCGACCTCGACGCCGACCCGGTCGCCGTCGACGACCAGCTCGCCACCGACCCGCTCCTCGCCCCGCTGGTCGCCGCCGCCCCCGGCCGCCGGGTCCCGCGCACGGCCGACGGCGCCGAGTTCGCCGTGCGGGCCGTGCTGGGCCAGCAGGTTTCGACGGCGGCGGCGCGGACCCACGCGGCGCGGCTCGTGGTCGCGCACGGCGAACCGGTCGACGACCCCGAAGGCGGCCTGACCCACCTGTTCCCCTCGCCCGAGGCGCTCGCCTCGCTGGACCCCGAAACCCTGGCCATGCCGCGCAGCCGCCGTCGCACGCTGCTCGGGCTGGTCTCGGCGCTGACCGACGGCCTGGACCTCGGCGCGGGCAGCGACTGGGAAGCGGCCCGGGCCGCGCTGGGCGCGTTGCCCGGCTTCGGGCCGTGGACGGTCGAAAGCATCGCGATGCGGGCGCTGGGCGACCCGGACGCCTTCCTCCCCACCGACCTCGGCATCAAGTACGCGGCGGAAACCCTCGGCCTCGGCGGCCAAGCCGCCGTCGTCGCCCGCTCCGCGGCCTGGCGCCCCTGGCGCGCCTACGCCACCCAGCACCTGTGGGCCACCGGAGACCACGCGATCAACCGGATGCCCGCGGCATGAAACCGACAGGAGAACCCATGCGCACCCACGCCGTCGTCGACAGCCCGTGCGGCCCGTTGACGCTGGTCGCCGAGGACGCCGCGCTCTGCGGCCTCTACATGGTCGACCAGCGCCACCGCCCGGACGAGCTGACCTTCGGCTCGCACGACCCCGGCGCGGAGGTCTTCGACCGCGCCGAAACGGAGCTGAAGGAGTACTTCGCCGGGCAGCGCCACGAGTTCGAGGTGCCGCTGGCCTTCGTGGGCACGCCGTTCCAGCGGCTGGTCTGGGCGGAGCTGCGCAAGATCCCGTACGGCACGACGATTTCCTACGGGCAGCTGGCGGACCGGCTGGGCAACCCGGCGGCGTCGCGTGCCGTGGGCCTGGCCAACGGCAAGAACCCGATCGGCATCATCGTCCCGTGCCACCGCGTGGTCGGCTCGACCGGCTCGCTCACCGGCTACGGCGGCGGTCTCGAGCGCAAGCGGTACCTGCTGGACTTCGAGCAGGGCGTGCTGTTCTGAGTTCCGGCCCGTGCTGAGTCCCAGCCTGTGGGAGCCGGCGTCCACGGCAGTGTGAGATGGGCGGCACCCGCGGCGGGGCGGGGCGGCGCCGCGGGGTCCGGGATGGAAGGATTCCGGACCGTGAAGACCTTCGATGAGCTGTTCGCGGAGCTTGCCGAGCGCGCGCGTACCCGTCCCGACGGGTCCGGCACCGTCGTCGCCCTCGACGCCGGGGTGCACGCCCAGGGCAAGAAGGTGCTCGAGGAAGCCGGCGAGGTGTGGATCGCCGCCGAGCACGAGTCCGATGACCGCCTCGCCGAGGAGATCTCCCAGCTGCTGTACCGGGTGCAGGTGCTGATGCTCGGCCGCGGGCTGTCGACCGAGGACGTCTACCGCTACCTGTGACGGGACGCCCGGTGCTGGACCGGGCGAGGAACGAGGAGAGAAGCGAAATGCTGCGTGTTGCCGTGCCGAACAAGGGAGCCCTCGCCGCCGCGGCGACGGAGATGCTCGGCGAAGCGGGCTACCGCAAGCGGCATGAGCAGCGCGACCTGACGGTGCTCGACCCGGTGAACGAGGTCGAGTTCTTCTTCCTCCGGCCCAAGGACATCGCCATCTACGTCGGCTCCGGCGAGCTCGACCTCGGCATCACCGGCCGCGACCTCGCGCTCGACTCCGGCGCCCCGGTCGAAGAGGTCCAGGCGCTCGGCTTCGGCGGCTCGACGTTCCGCTACGCCGCCCCGGCCGGCCGGGACTGGAAGCCGGCGGACCTGCACGGCAAGCGGCTGGCGACGTCGTACCCGCGGCTGGTCCGCGACGACCTCGCCCGCCACGGCGTCGAGGCCGAGGTGATCCGCCTCGACGGCGCGGTGGAGATCTCGATCCAGCTCGGCGTGGCGGACGCGATCGCGGACGTCGTCGAGTCGGGCCGGTCGCTGCGGCAGAACAACCTGGTGGCGTTCGGCGACCCGATCTGCGTGTCGGAAGCCGTGCTGCTGCAGCGCCGGGGCACCGAGGAAAGCAAGGCGAAATCGCAGCTGGCCGCGCGCCTGCGCGGGGTCGTGTTCGCGCAGCAGTACCTGATGCTCGACTACGACTGCCCGCGGACGCTGGTGGAGCGCGCGATCGCGATCACGCCCGGCCTGGAGTCGCCGACGGTGGCGCCGCTGGCCGACGAAGACTGGGTGGCCGTGCGCGCGATGGTTTCGCGCAAGAAGGTCAACCTCGTCATGGACGAGCTCGCCGAGGTGGGCGCCAAGGCGATCCTGGCGTCGGACATCCGCTCCTGCCGCCTCTGACCCGGCTCCCGTACTGCCGCGAATGACTCATTCGGGACCTCCGAGGTCCCGAATGAGTCATTCGCGACCTTCGCGGCCGGGAAAACTCAGCGCGGGCGGTTCGGCTTCTTCGGCAGCAGGTCGTAGAGACCCTTGCGGGCGCCGTTGTCGTTGACGTTGCGGGCCACCGCGACCTCCGAGATGAAGTCCTCGAAGACGAACTCCTCGTCGGCCGGGACCACCGCCGGCGCGGCGTTGTGCTCCAGGTGGCTGTCCAGCGTTTCCGCGATCTCGCGGAAGGACAGCGCCTGCAGCGTCTCCGGCGCGTACGTCGTCACCGGGACGCCGTGCGCCGCCGCCTCGTTCATCACCACGCCCAGCGGCAGGTGCGACAGCATCGGGATGCCGAAGTCGTACATTTCCTGCAGCGCCGCGGCCGCGTAGTGCGAGATCGGCCGCCGGTACAGGCTCGGTACCAGGCCGAACCACGACAGCGGCTGCCGCCCGACGGTCTGCTCGACGTACCGGACCTGGTCGGCCAGCAGCCGCAGGGCGCGGATGCTGGTCTTGTCCGGCTGGACCGGGACCAGGATGCCGTGCGACGCCGCCAGCGCGTTGTTCGTCAGCACGTCCAGTGCGGGCGGGCAGTCGATGATGCAGTGGTCGTAGTTGGCGAACTGGATGACCCGCGCGAGCTGCCAGCCGGGAACGCGGAAAGAGTCCAGCCGCCGGATCAGGTCGAACATTCCCGGGGACGTCGGCACGACGTCGAGCGCGCCACCCTTGCCGAGGTTGCTGCGCGGGTGCGGGACGACGAGGTCCTCGATCGGGCCCTTCCACGTCTTGGCCAGCGCCTTCGCCAGGCTCGGCCGGTCCGCGGGGACTTCGGACAGCCCGAGCATCTCGGTCGTCGCGTGGCCCTGCGGGTCGAGGTCGACCAGGAGCACCCGGCGGCCCTTCTCAGCCAGTGCGGCCGCGGTGCCGACGCTCAGTGAGGTCTTGCCGACCCCGCCTTTCTGGTTGACCACCGAGGTGATCTGCATGCCGGAGCGCTCCTCAAGTCGGTCGTTCCGCGAAGGTTATTGGATGCGGGCCCGTTGTGGGTGGCTATCCGCCCCCGGCCTGTCGCGGCCGGACCATCAGCGCCTGCGCGCCGGTGGCCACCGGGCCGTCGGCGTCGTGCAGGATGCTGGTCGCCGTGCCGATGCCGTGCTTGCCGACCAGTGTGACCGCGTCGAGGCCGATCCACTCGCCGGCCGGTGTCCGCCGCAGGTGCACGGTGAGTTCCGAGTTGATGAACCACCACTGCCGCGGGTCGAGGTAGTTGGACACGCCGTTGCCGGAGTCGGCGACGGCGAACAGCCGCTGCAGGCCGCTCGGTTCCTCGCCGTCGACCAGCGGGACGCGCTGGCGGGCCCACACGGCGGCCGGCCCGGGCACGTCCATGCCGCCGCGCACCGCGCGCCACTCGACCGCGTCGAGGTAGCCGGCCTGCCAGCCCTCCGGCCACGGTGACTCTTCGACACTGCCGGCTCCGGGCAGCAGCGGGCCGGCGTCGGTGCCGATCTCCGCCGTGTCGGACGTCGCGATGCGCCACGCCGACGCCCGCGCGACGACGCGCCCGGCGCTCGCCAGCTCGGCCTGCAGCAGTTCGACCGACCGCCCGGGCCGCTCGATCCGGGCCCGCACGGTGAGCTCGGCGACCGGTGCCGGGCCGAGGATCTCGACGGTCACGCGGGCGAGTTCGGCCGGATGGGCGGGTTCGACGGTTTCGAGAGCCCGGACGAGCAACGCCGACGGCGGGCCGAAGTGCTGGGCGTCCGGCGTCCACGGCCCGGCCGTGTGCCCGGTCGCGGCGAACCGGCCGTCGCCCAGCGGGACGTAGAAGGCGTCGGCCATCAGTCGGCCCGGTCCAGCGGTGTCTCGTCGCCCGCGTCGGGCTCCGGCCAGCCGGGGTACTCGGGCGGGGTGCCGCCGTACTCGGGGCAGTGCGCCTGGTGGTCGCACCAGTTGCACAGCTTGCTCTTGTTCGCCCGGAAGTCGCCGGTCTTGCCCGCCTTGAGGATGGCCTGCCAGATGGCTTCCAGCGTGCGTTCGAAGCGCAGCAGCTCGGCTTCGTCCGGGGTGTAGGCGAGCGATTGGCCGTCGGTGAGGTACATGAGCTTGAGCTGGCGGGGCACGATCCCGCGCAGCCGCCACAGGACCACGGCGTAGAACTTCATCTGGAACATGGCCTTGGCCTCGCCGATCTCGCGCGGCGCGGCACCGGTCTTGTAGTCGACGACCCGGATCTCGCCGGTCGGCGCGACGTCGAGCCGGTCGATGTAGCCGCGCAGCAGGACACCGGAGCCGAGCTCGATCTCGACGTGCAGCTCGCAGGCCTCGGGTTCCAGCCGCCGCGGGTCCTCCAGCTCGAAGTAGGCGTCCAGCAGCTTTTCCGCCGACCGGAGCCAGTCCGCGTGGTCGTCGGGTTTTCCGCCGTCGAACAGTTCGGTCCACTCCGGACGGTCCGCGGACAGGTCCGTCCACGCCGGGCCGAGCAGTTCCCGCGCCTGGGCGGGGACCCGTTCGGCGGCCGGGAGGGCGAAGAGCCGCTCCAGGACCGAGTGGACGAGCGTGCCGCGCAGCTGGGCCTTGGTCGGGACCTCCGGCAGCCGGTCGACCGCGCGGAACCGGTAGAGCAGCGGGCACTGCTTGAAGTCGCTGGCCCGTGACGGCGACAACGCGGGCCGCCGCCGCACCTCGGTGGCGACGGCGGTGGCTGGGGTGTCGGTGGTCACGGTGTCGGCGTCGGGCATGGGCAGAGCGTAACGCCGGGGTCCGACAGTTCCGGCGACCGCAACGCCCGCCACCGCGTACCGGCCCGGACGACCCCCGTACCCCGAGGGTCGGCTCGCGTGCCCCGAGCGTCGGCTCGCGTGCCCCAAGGGTCGGTCCGCGTACCCGGAGGGTCGGCTCGCTCCGCCGACGAACCGACCGCCCGTGTACGCGAGCCGACCGTCCAGGTACGCCAACCGACTGTCCAGGTACGCGAGCCGACCCTGTGGGTACGCGAGTCGTCCGTCCGGGTACGCGGGTCGTCCGGTCGCGACACCGGTGGGGGCCGGATCACCCGTTACCCACACCCGGGGCTCTAGGCTCTCCGCATGGCCGCGACCAGTGAGCAGGGCACCGGGGGGACCCGGCAGGCCGTCCGCTCGGACGGTGGCCTCGTGCTGTTCCGGGTCGCCGGGGTGCCGGTGCTGCTCGCGCCGTCCTGGTGGGTCGGCTCGCTGGTCGTCGTCGTGCTCTACGCGCCGCTGGTCGGGCGGCTGCTCCCGGACGCTTCGGCGACGACGTCGTGGCTGCTGGCCGGCGCGTTCGCGCTGCTGCTGGGCCTGTCCGTGCTCGCGCACGAGCTCGGGCACTGCCTGGTCGCGCTGCGGCTGGGAATCCCCGTGCGGCGGCTGCGGCTGTTCCTGCTCGGCGGTCTGTCCGAAGTGGCCCGCACCCCGAAACGCCCGGGTGACGAAGGCCTGGTCGCCGCGGCCGGTCCCGCCGTGTCGCTGCTGCTCGGCGGCTTCTGCGGGCTGCTGATGTTCGCCGTGCCGCCGGACGGCGCGGTGTGGATGCTCGTGGCCGAGTGCGCGGTGGCGAACCTCGCCGTCGGCGTGTTCAACCTGCTGCCCGGCCTGCCTCTCGACGGCGGCCGGCTGGTCCGCGCGGGCGTCTGGGCGGCCACCGGCATCCGCGCCAAGGGCACGCGCGCTGCGGTCGCCGGTGGGGCGGTCGTCGCCGCGGGGCTGCTGGTCTGGGCCCTGTGGGGCCTGGCGACCGCGAGCCCGGACCGCTGGCTGCGGCTGGGCGTCTGCGTCGTGACGGCGTGGTTCGTGATCCTCGGCGCGCGTTCGGAGCTGGCCGCCGAAGCCCGCCGCACCTGGCCGGAAGGCCTGGTCCTGGACGAGCTGGTCCGGCCGGTGCTCCAGCTGCCCGCCGAAAGCCCGGTGTCGGACGCGCTGGCCGCGTCGGCCGGCCGGGGCGTGGTCCTGGTCCGCGCCGACGGCGTGGCGGCCGGGCTCCTGGACGTGGGCGCGGCGGAGCGGCTCGCGAGCTCCTCGCCGCACGCCCCGGCCGAGTTCGCGGCCGAACCGATCCGGGCCGAGACCGTGCTGCTGGCGTCGGAGCCGGGGGAGGACGTCGTCGAGCGGGTCCGCGAAACCGCGGCGTGGCAGTTCCTCGTGGTCGACGACGAGGGCCGCCCGGCGGGCGTGCTGCGCCGGGACGACCTGCGGGCCGCGCTGAACCGCCGTACCCGCTGAGCTCGGCGCCCGCGCGGCCTGCGAAGATCTGGCGTCGGCCAAACGGGTTACCCAGCCGGCCAAAAGCAGGCCGGTCCCCCGAGCGGTAAGCAACCGTCGCCACGAAAGCCATCCGGCCGTGACTGTGGCCGGATGGGTAACGAACAACGCAGTACAGCAGGAGGAAGTGTTGTCGGTCAGCGGACCGTTTAGCGCGGGTGATCGGGTGCAGTTGACCGACTCGAAGGGGCGGCACTACACCCTGACGCTGGCCGCCGGTGGTGAGTACCACACTCACCGCGGCGCCCTGGCCCACGACGACCTGATCGGCCGGCCCGAAGGGTCGGTGGTCACGTCCGCGGGCGGGTCGACCTACCTCGCGCTGCGCCCCCTGCTGCCGGACTACGTCCTCTCGATGCCCCGCGGCGCGCAGGTGATCTACCCGAAGGACGCGGCGCAGATCGTGATGTGGGGCGACATCTTCCCCGGCGCGCGCGTGCTGGAGGCGGGCGCCGGTTCCGGCGCGCTGACGTGCTCCCTGCTGCGCGCGGTCGGCCCGGCCGGGCAGGTGCACTCCTACGAGATCCGCGACGACCACGCCGAGCACGCCGAGCGCAACGTGGTGAAGTTCTTCGGCGAGAAGCCGGCCAACTGGTCGCTCACGGTGGCCGACCTGGCCACGCACGAGGGCGAGGTCGACCGCGTCGTGCTGGACATGCTGGCGCCGTGGGACCAGCTGCCGAACGTGGCCGCCCACCTCGTGCCGGGCGGCGTGCTGACGGTCTACGTCGCGACGGTGACGCAGCTTTCGCGCGTCACGGAGTCGCTGCGCGAGCAGCAGTGCTGGACCGAGCCCGAGTCGTGGGAGACGCTGATGCGCCCGTGGCACGTGGTGGGCCTGGCGGTCCGCCCGGACCACCGGATGGTGGCGCACACGGCGTTCCTGCTCACGGCACGCCGGCTGGCGGACGGCACGGTGTCCCCGCGGGTCTCGCGCCGGCCCAGCAAGGGCAAGGGCTGAGGGAAGTGCCCCCGCGCCGGAAGGCCGGGTTCGCGTGGCCGTGGTCGCCGTGCTGGTGGTGCTTTGCGTGGGCTTCGCTGCTGCTCAACCGCGAGAGCCGGTCGATCGACCTGTTCACCAAGGCGATCGACCAGCTCGGTGCCGGGCAGGCGCCGACCCGGCAGGGCGCGGTCTACGCGCTGGAGCAGCCGGCGGAGCTCGACTCCCGGTACCGCGGGCACGTCCACGCGCTGCTCACGTCGTTCATCCGCGCCAGGGCGCCATGGGTGCCGGGGACGCCGCGCCGCGAAGGCGGTCCGGCCGACGACGTTGCCGCCGCGATCGGCGCGCTGCGCCGCGGCGGGATGATCGAACCGGGCGCGTGGTCCGAGCTGGAACGGGTCGACCTGCGGGACGCCGACCTGACCGGCCTCGCGATCCCGCGGATCTGTTTCGCGGGGGCGAACCTGGAGGGCACGGTGTTGCGGAACGCCACCCTCACCGGCGCGACCCCGACCGGCGCGCTCCTGCGGGACGCGGATCTGCGCGGGGCCGACCTCAGCGCGGCCGGCCTGGCGGACGCGGACCTGACCGGCGTCCTCGCGGACGCGACCACCCGCTGGCCCGACGGGTTCACGCCGCCCGGCCCGCATCAGCGGCCGCGGCCCTGACCGCGGCCGGGTGTCCGTGCCGCCGGCCTAGCCCGGCACGCACCAGCGGCCGTTCTCCTTGTGCAGCGGGAAGGGCGTGTCCTTGGTGCCGCCCGCCGCTTCGACGTGCACCTTCGCCGTCGCGGACTCGCCGCGCAGCTCGGGCGGTGCGGCCAGCCTCGCCGTGACCGGGCCCGCCGCGTCCCAGGTTCGCTGGAGGCCGGCGAGCGCCTCGGCGGTCTGCGGGCGGCAGGTGAGCTTCCCGAACGCCGCCGAGTCGTGGCGGGCGATCGCGTCGACGATCGCGCGGGCCAGTACCGCCACCGCCGCGGTGTCGGCCTCGTCGGGGGCCGGTGGCGGGACCGACGGGCGGGGCGAGGGCAGCGGCGTGTCCGGCGCCGCGGGTGGGGAACCGGCCGGGGCGACCAGCAGCAGCCCGAGCACGACGCCCGCCCCGGCCACGCCGAGCAGCACCAGCCCGGCGGTCAACGCGCGGTTCACCGCCGCCGGGTGCTCACGAGCCGTCCGCGTGGACGTTGGACAGGCACCAGAGCCCGGATTCCTTCTGCGCCGACATCGTGCCGACCTTGGTCTTGCTGCCGTCGGTGGCCGAGTAGCGGACCGTGGCCTTGTCGCCGGTCTCCTCCGGAGTTCCGGTCAGCTTCACCGTGACCTTGGGGATCTCGCCCGTGGTGCCCTCGAAGACGCTGCGGCAGATAGTGTCGCCGAGCGCCTTCTCGTCGCCCGCGTTGTAGGCCGAGAGGGTGGTGTCGAACAGCTCCTGGGAGCTGGGCTTGCCGCTCGGCGCCGGGCCACCCGCCGGCTTGCTGCTTTTCGACGTCGGGCTGGTCGGCGCGGTGCTCTTGGGCTTCGGGGTGGACGCCTTCGGCGCCGTCGAGGGCGGGATCGGCGCGGACGAGCTGCTGCTCGCGGGCGGTGCGGCGGTCTGCTGGTCGTTGCCGTTCATGAGCACGAACGCGGTCACGCCGCCGCCGACGAGCACCACCGCGGCCGCCGCGATGCCGACGATCAGGCCGGTCTTCTTCTTGGGCGGGGGCGCTTCGCCGAAGCCGCCGCCGTACGGGTCATGACCGCCGAAGGACTGCGGCGGCTGGCCCCACTGGTCCTGCTGGCCGTATTGCGGGTAGCCCTGCTGGTCCTGCTGGCCGTACTGCGGGTAGCCCTGCTGGGGCTGAGGGCCCGTCTGCGGCTGGTAACCGCCCTGGCCGGGCTGCTCGTACGGCCCGGGCTGCCCGTACTGCTGCGTGCCGTCGTACGGGCCGGGCTGGCCGAACTGCTGGGTGCCGCCGTAGCCGGGCTGGGCCTGGGGGCCGCTCTGGGGGTAGCCGCCCTGCTGCGGCTGGCCGTACGGCCCGGGCTGCTGCCCGTAGCCGTCGGGCTGCTGGCCGTAGCCGCCCGGTTGCTGCGGCGGGTAGGTCATGACAGGTGCCCCCTAGCGTTCCTTCGATAGCGCCCGGCCATCGGGGCCGGCACGGCGTCGCCCGATGCTAGCCACCGGGCCGTCCCGCCGCGCGGTTAGGGCGGAACTGGCCGGAATTGCCCGGATCCCGGGCGCGGTTGGGGGTGGGGCGGGCGGGGTACTCCCGACGTGCTTGCTTCATCCCGGCCCGGACGGACTCGTCACACACCGGCGTCACGGCACCGAAATGGCCGCTTGCGCTGCGGGAATGTCCGTGCTGGGGGTGGCCGGCAAACCGCGACGCGCCGATCTTGTGATGCGGAAAGGCCTTTTCTTGTCGGTGATCGCCGGTACCGTGGAATGAAAAGCACTCCGAGGAGGTGCCCGATGCATCATGACCTTCCCGGAGGTCGGCGCGAGGAGGCCGACCCTTCAGCAACATCCGGAGCTGGGACGACGGCGGACGAGCAGGCTCGGCAGATCCGTTTTCTCGAGGAAGAAGTGGCGCTGCTGCGCCGCAAACTGACGGACTCGCCACGGCAGAACCGCGTTCTCGAACAGCGGCTCGCCGAGGCCTCGGAAAGGGTGAGCCAGCTCACCGAGCGCAACACCAAACTGGTCGAAACCCTGCGCGAAGCGCGAGGACAGCTCCTCGCCCTCCGCGAAGAGGTCGACAGGCTGGCCCAGCCACCGTCCGGGTACGGCGTCTTCGTCGAGGCGTACGAGGACAACACGGTGGACGTCTTCACGGCCGGCCGGAAGATGCGGGTGTCGGTGTCGCCCGCGGTCGAGCTCTCTTCGTTGCGGCGCGGCCAGGCGCTGCGGCTCAACGAGGCGCTCACCGTGGTCGAGGCCGGCGGCTTCGAACGCACCGGCGAGGTCTGCGCGTTGCGTGAGGTGCTCGCCGCCGACGTCGAGGGCGGCAGCCTTCGCGCGCTGGTGGTCGGGCACGCTGACGAAGAGCGGGTGGTCCTGCTCTCCGACCTGCTGGCCGAGCAGCCGCTCAAGCCGGGCGACTCGCTGCTGGTCGACTCCAAGGCCGGCTACGCGTACGAGCGCGTGCCGAAGGCGGAGGTCGAGGACCTGGTGCTGGAGGAGGTGCCCGACGTCCGCTACGAGGACATCGGTGGCCTCACCCGGCAGATCGAGCAGATCAGGGACGCGGTCGAGCTGCCGTTCCTGCACGCCGACCTCTACCAGGAGTACCAGCTGCGGCCGCCCAAGGGTGTCCTGCTCTACGGCCCGCCGGGCTGCGGCAAGACGCTCATCGCCAAGGCGGTGGCGAACTCGCTGGCCAAGAAGGTGGCGGCGGCGCGGGGCGACAACGAGGACGGGAAGTCCTACTTCCTGAACATCAAGGGTCCCGAGCTGCTCAACAAGTTCGTCGGGGAGACCGAGCGGCACATCCGCCTGATCTTCCAGCGGGCGCGGGAGAAGGCCTCCGAGGGCACCCCGGTGATCGTGTTCTTCGACGAGATGGACTCGATCTTCCGGACCCGTGGGTCGGGCGTTTCGTCCGACGTCGAGACCACGATCGTGCCGCAGCTGCTGTCGGAGATCGACGGTGTCGAAGGCCTGGAGAACGTCATCGTCATCGGCGCCTCCAACCGCGAAGACATGATCGACCCGGCGATCCTGCGGCCGGGCCGGCTCGACGTCAAGATCAAGATCGAGCGTCCGGACGCCGAAGGCGCGAAGGACATCTTCTCCAAGTACCTGGCCGAAGGCCTGCCCATCCACGCCGACGACCTCGCCGAGTTCGGCGGGGACCCGAAGGCGACGTTCGACGCGATGATCCAGCACACCGTCGAGCGGATGTACGAGGAGAGCGACGAGAACCGGTTCCTCGAGGTGACCTACGCCAACGGGGACAAGGAAGTCCTGTACTTCCGCGACTTCAACTCGGGCGCGATGATCCAGAACATCGTGGACCGGGCGAAGAAGTCGGCGATCAAGTCGGTGCTGGAGACCAAGCAGCCCGGTCTCCGCGTGCAGCACCTGCTCGACGCGATCGTCGACGAGTTCGCGGAGAACGAGGACCTGCCCAACACCACCAACCCGGACGACTGGGCCCGGATCTCCGGCAAGAAGGGCGAGCGGATCGTCTACATCCGCACGCTCGTCACCGGCAAGAACCAGGACTCGGGGCGGGCGATCGACACCGCCACGAACACCGGTCAGTACCTGTAGTTCCGATGCGCGATGGGGCGGTTGCCGCGGCAACCGCCCCATCGGCGTGTCTAGCGGCGGACCAGTTCGGTCTCGGCTCGGGTTGAGCGTCGCACGCGCAACTTTCCGTGGGCGGCAAGGATCCCCAGCACGACGAGCAGCGCCCCGGCCGGCTGGTTCCAGCTCACCGGTTCCCCCAGCACCAGCACGCCGAGCAGCACGCCCACCACCGGCGTCAGGTACGTCACGGCGGAAGCGTTGGCCGCGCCCCAGGCGGCGACGATCCGGGTGTTCCAGACGTACGCGAGACCCGTGCCGAAGACGCCGAGCGCCACCATGCTCGCCACCACCGGCAGGCTCAGGTGCACCGGCGCCGCCGCGACCACCGGGGTCAGCAGGCCCAGGATCACCGTCGCCGACGCCGTCTGCCCGAACGCGACGACCACCGGGTCCGTCCCACGAGGTGAGAGGAACCGGCGCAGGTAGACGAAACACGCGCCGTAACACGCCGTCGCGCCGAGGCAGGCGAGCTGGGCCGTCAGCTCGTGCGACACGTCGATCCCGTGCCACACCCCGACGATGGTGAGCACCCCGGCGAATCCGAGCAGCAGGCCGAGCACCCGCGGCGGGGTGAACCGCTCCTCCGGCAGCGCCGCGGCCGCCAGCAGCATCGTGACCAGCGGCGTCGTCGCGTTGAAGATGCTGGCCAAGCCGGAGGAAATGTACTGCTCCGCCCACGAGAAGAGCAGGAACGGCACCACGCACAGCAGCACCGACACGGCCACCAGGTGACCCCACAGCACGGGATCGCGGGGGAGTGGCCGCCGGCGCACCACCAGGACGGCCGCCAGCGCCGAGGCGCCCAGCGCGACCCGGGCCAGCGCGACCTGGCCGGGGGAGAGCCCGCCGAGACCCACCTTGATGAAGAGGAAACTCGCACCCCACACCACCGCCAGCAGCGCGAACCGCACCGTGACCCCGAACTCCACCCGCCTCATGGCCGCAGTCAAACCGGCGAACCCACCCCGAAGCCAGCGGTTTTCCGACCTCACGTGTGTATAACGACCTATACCGCCCGGCGTAGGATGGGCGCCATGGCGGGGAGAACCGGACGGCGGTGGCAGGAAGCCGTCATCCACGTCGCGAACCGGGTCGCCGGGCCGCCGCTGCCGGAGGACCTGGACGTCACGATCCACTTCCACCCGGACCGGCTGGTGGGGGCGGTGCCGCTGCTGCGGCACTGGCTGACCGACGGGGTCTACCGCTCGCAGTTCGAGACCGGCACGGGCAACGGCGGCCTGACCGCGCACCCCGGCGGGGACCGGTGGCACTGGGAGCACCGGATGTTCGGCGGCGTCTACGACGAGCTGCCGCCGTCGCTGCGGCCGAAGTACGGCTCGCTCAACCATCGCCGCCGCCGGGCCGGCGGCTCGGTGCGGTTCGGTTCGGCGCACTTCCGGCTCAAGCGGGACGTGCTGACGCGCACGACGTTCTGCTACCCGGACAGCTTCCACGAACCGGCGCACTTCGGCACGTGCACGCACATGCCGCTGATCGAGCTCGTCGAGGCGGCCGCCCCCGACGAGCTCGACGACTACATCGAAGCCCACGTCCACGGCCCCCTGCGACTGCCGGACGACGTCGCGGCCCTGGTGCTGGACCCGTCCTTCCGGGGCACCGACGTCGAGGCGGCGGCCGCCGGCTTCCGGTTCCCGACGTACTGGCACCACGGGTTCCGGCTCTCGGTGGCGGAGCTCGCCCGGCACGCGGACTACCGCGGCGAGGAAGCCGTGCGGGCCGGCGAAGACATCGCCGAGGACGGGTGGCTGGACGCCCGCGTCATCGGCGACGCCGTCCGCGCCGGCCGGCACGATCCCCAGGTGCTCAAGCGCGTGTGGCACTGCACCGCGCGGTTCGGCCTACGCGGGTAGCAGTGCCTCGGCCAGCCGCCGCCAGTGCGGCATGGCCGAGGTCCCCGGCTCGACCCCGATGACCTGGACGCCGACGTGGTCGGCGCCCGCTTCGAGGTGCCCGCCGAGCTTCGCGGTGATCGTCTCGAGGTCGCCCCAGAACACGAGGTCGTCGACGAGGCGATCGCTGCCGCGGCCGCCGTCGATGTCCTCATCGGTGTAGCCGAGCCGCCGGAACTTGGCGACGTTGTACTCGGAGGTGAGGTACAGGTGGAGGTGGGCGCGGGCGATCTCCCGCGCCTTGGCCGGGTCGGTTTCGAAGAGCACGGCGTGCTCGACGCCGAGGAACGGGCCGGCGCCGAGGATCTCCCGCGCCCGGGCCGTGTGTTCCGGTGTGACGTGGTAGGTGTGCGCGCCCGCCGACCGGTCGCGGGCCAGCTCCAGCATCTTCGGGCCGTACGCCGCGAGGATCCGGCGCATCGGGGAGCGCGGGGCGGGGTTGACGTCCTTGCCGGCGTCCAGCGCGTCGAGGTAGTCGTTCATCGCCCGAAGCGGCTTCACGCCGGGCTTTCCGGCGCCGAAGCCGAGGCCGAGCAGGTGGCGGTCCGGGTAGGCGTCCGCCAGCAGCAGGGCCGCGCCGCGGGTCCACTGCGGCTCGCGGGACCAGATCTGCGCGATGCCGTTGACGACGGTGAGGCGTTCGGTGGCCGACAGCAGGAACCCGGCGTGCGTCAGCGCTTCCCGGCCCTCGCTCTCCGGGATCCAGACCGCCGGCCAGCCGAGTTCTTCCAGTTCCCGCACCGAATCCCGGATCAGGCCGGCCGGCTGGTCCTCGAAGTCGAACGTCCAGATCCCGTAGCGGCCGAGCCGCATGTTCTCGATCGTACCCATAAATCGAAGTATCGCAGATTTACGATATGAGCGGCCGGTGGGGTGGCGAACCCGGGGGAGGGTGAGGTCAGAGAGAGCGGCCGAGGATGGCGACGAGCTCGGCGATCCGCGCCTCGTCCCGCTTGTAGTGCGTCCACTTGCCGACCCGCGTCGCCCGCACCAGCCCGGCACGCTGCAGCGAAGCCATGTACGCCGACACCGTCGACTGCGCGAGCCCCAGCTTCTCCTGGATGTGGCTCACGCACACCCCGACCTCGACCGGATCGGCGATCGCCCGGTCCACCGGGAAGTGCCGCTCAGGGTCCCGCAACCACCGCAGCACCCGCAGCCGCACCGGGTTCGCGAGCGCCTTGAAGACGTCGAGCAACTGCTCGACCTCGGCCTCGGATCCGGTGCGCGTCGTCATGGTGTCGCTGCGAGTATATCGGCGTATAACGACCTATACTCACCGGCGTGACCGAAGAACCCCGGCCCCACGCGCCCATCACCGAAGCCGCCGTCCTGGCCTGGCTGGAGACGACGGCCGCCGCCGTCGAGGCGGGAGAGGTGAGCGCCCAGGAACTCATCGACATGCTCGGCGAGCTGCGCCGCGCGTCCGCGGCCTGCGCCGACGCCTCGGACTGGCTGCTGCTCGCGGCCCGTGAAGGCGGCGCCAGCCTGCGGCAGATCGCCCCCGTCTTCGGCAAGGGCTACGTCCGGGCCCCGGCCGCGCGCCTGGAGAAGCTCCACCGCCAAGCCCAGACCTCGGGGCAGTGGCTGGCCATCCTGCGGCACAAGCAGACCGCGTGAGCGCGCGCGTGGACCGCGTCGCCCTCGGCCTGGCGGCGCTCGGCCGTCCCGCGTACATCAACCTGGGGCGGGACGGGGCGCTGCCGCCGGTGCGGGACGTCGCTTCGATGCGCGCGGCGACCTTCGCGGTGCTCGACGACGCCTACGCCGCGGGCGTCCGGCACGTCGACGTCGCCCGCTCCTACGGGCGCTCCGAGGAGTTCCTGGCCGGCTGGCTCGCCGAGCGCGGGCACACCGGGGTCGAGATCTCCAGCAAGTGGGGCTACGCCTACGTCGGGGAGTGGCGGCTCGACGCCGGCGTGCACGAGGTGAAGGAGCACTCGGCGGCGCGGTTCGCCACGCAGTGGGCGGAAACCCTGGCGCTGCTGGGGGATCGGGTCGGGCTCTACCAGGTGCATTCGCTCACTGTGGACAGTCCGCTCTTCACCGACGAGCCGTTGCTCGAAGCACTCGCGGAGCTGTCCGCGAACGGTGTCGCGGTCGGGTTTTCGACGTCCGGGCCGGCCCAGGCGGACGCGATCGAGCGGGCGTTCGCGCTGGAAGTGGCCGGGCGTCCGGTGTTCTCGGCGGTGCAGTCGACGTGGAACGTCCTGGAACCGTCCGCGGGGCCGGCGCTGGCCGCGGCGCACGCGGCCGGGAACCGGGTGCTGATCAAGGAAACCCTGGCCAACGGCCGGCTGGCGGTCGAAGCCCCGGCCGTGGTCCGGGAGATCGCCGCCGCGCACGGGACCGGGCCGGACGCGGTCGCGGTGGCCGCGGTGCTGGCGAACGACTGGGCGGACCGGGCGGTCATCGGCCCGGCGAGCCCGGCTCAGCTCGCGGCGAACCTGCGGGCGACGGCGCTGGACCTGACCGCGGTGGAACGGGAATCACTGACCGCGCTCGCCGAGGAGCCCGGGGCGTACTGGCGACACCGGTCCTCGTTGGAGTGGGACTGAGGGGCTGCATTACCCTTCGCAGGCACGCCACGGACAACAGGAGGCCGGAGCAGGTGCGTCATCGGCAGGCGATCGCGTTGGCCGCGGTCGCGTTGGTGGGTCTCACGGGCTGCGACGGGCCCGATCCGAACGACCTCGAGACGTACTACGACGATCCGGTCCCCACGTCCTCCGCGGCGCCGGCGGCGGCACCGAAGACGTCGGAAGTCCCGGTGAGCCCGGCGAAGGCGACCCCGGTGCAGCCTGATCCCGGTGGCCTCGCGCAGCGGGCGCTGCTTTCCGACGCCGACGTCGCCGGGGAAGGCGTGCAGCCGGGCTCGGGTGAGGCTTCGGGCTGCCTGGCGGACGGGCCGTCGGCGGCCGGCCGGACCGCGACCTGGCGCTACCCCAGCGGGTCGGTGCTGAGCCACCGTGTCGTGGTGTTCCCGGACCGGTCGGCCGCCCGAGCCGTCGCGGAAAACGAGTGCGCGGGCAAGCCGGTGAGCGTTCCCGTCCAGCCCGGGGTCGAGCGGCAGCAGGCCTGGTGCGAGGGCAAGACCTGCACGGTGCTGCTGGCCAAGGGAATGCTCGTGTCCGAGCTGACGGTCTCGGCGAGCACGGAGACCCGGGCGGTGGACGCGGCGAAGCGCCTGCTGCCCGCGATGACGGCGAAGCTCGCCGCTCAGCCGTAGCGGCGGAACCACTCCTGGACGCCTTCGCGGCCGTCGGGGATGAAGGGCAGCTCCGGAGCCGGGTCGTCGACCCAGGCCCGCAGCTCCGCCAGGGTGATCCAGCGGCCTTCGACGATCTCCTCGGCCTGGTGGCGGATCGGGCCGTCCCAGCGGACTTCGAAGGCGAAGTTGTGGCAGCGGTTGCGGCCGTCGTCGTAAACCTTGGTGAACAGGGGCACGGGTTCCACTCCCTGGACGCCGAGTTCCTCGGCGAGTTCGCGGCGCGCGCACTCGGCCGGGGTTTCGCCGGCGGCCACCACACCGCCGGCCCAGCAGTCCCAGGTGGAGGGGAAGACGTCCTTCCCGGGGGTGCGGAGGTGCACGTAGACCGCGCTTCCGTCACCCGAACGGACCAGGACCACGCCGGCGGCGTGCCACAGGCCCTCGCGGCGGAGGCGGGTGCGGACGGTGCTGCCAACCACCCGGCCGGCCTGGTCATAGAGGGCAACGAGTTCGTCACTGCCTGGCATGGGTGCATCGTTCCACTAGGACGACCCCGTAGGGTGGTGACATGCGGCGGATCATGGGAACCGAAGTCGAGTACGGCATCTCCGTGCCGGGCGACGCGACGGCGAACCCGGTACTCACCTCCACCCAGGTCGTGCTGGCCTACGCGGCCGCGGCCGACATCCCGCGCGCCCGGCGGGCGCGGTGGGACTACGAGGTGGAGAGCCCGCTGCGGGACGCCCGCGGGTTCGACCTGACCGGCCCGGGCGGCCCGGGGCACGACCCGGACGTCGAGGACCTGGGGGCGGCGAACGTCATCCTCACCAACGGGGCGCGGCTGTACGTCGACCACGCGCACCCGGAGTACTCGGCGCCCGAGGTGACGAACGCGCGCGACGCGGTCATCTGGGACAAGGCCGGCGAGCGGGTGATGGAAGAGGCGGCGATGAAGGCCGCCTCCGTGCCGGGTCAGCCGCAGCTGCAGCTGTACAAGAACAACGTCGACGGCAAGGGCGCCAGCTACGGCACCCACGAGAACTACCTGTGCGCGCGGTCGACGCCGTTCACCGCGATCATCGCCGGGCTGACCCCGTTCTTCGTGTCGCGGCAGGTGGTGACCGGCTCGGGCCGGCTCGGGATCGGCCAGCAGAGTGAAGAGGCCGGGTTCCAGCTCTCCCAGCGCGCGGACTACATCGAGGTCGAGGTCGGCCTGGAGACCACGCTCAAGCGCGGGATCATCAACACCCGCGACGAGCCGCACGCGGACGCGGACAAGTACCGCCGGTTGCACGTCATCATCGGCGACGCGAACATGTCGGAGTACTCGACGTACCTGAAGGTCGGGACGACGGCGCTGGTGCTGGACCTGATCGAGTCGGGCATCCGGTTCGACGACCTGAAGCTCGACGAGCCGGTCAAGGCGGTGCACCAGATCAGCCACGACCCGACGCTGAAGACGCAGGTCGCGCTGGCCAACGGCAAGAAGTACACCGGGCTGGACCTGCAGTTCGCCTACCACGAGATCGCCTCGCAGAACCTGGAGCGCACCGGCGCAGACCAGTCCTCGAAGGAGGTCCTGCGGGTCTGGGGCGAAATCCTGGACGCCCTGGCGCGCGACCCGCAGGAGTGCGCGGACCGGCTGGACTGGCCGGCGAAGCTGCGGCTGCTGGAGGGCTACCGCCAGCGGGACAACCTGGCCTGGGGCGCGCCGCGGCTGCGGCTGGTCGACCTGCAGTATTCGGACGTGCGCCTGGCGAAGGGCCTGTACAACCGGCTCGTCACCCGCGGCTCGATGAAGCGGCTGGTCTCGGAGGAGGAGGTGCTGGCCGCGGTGACCACGCCTCCGTCGGACACGCGGGCCTACTTCCGCGGCCGGGCGCTGGAGAAGTACGCGACGTCGATCGCGGCGGCTTCGTGGGATTCGGTCATCTTCGACGTGGGCAAGGAGTCGCTGGTGCGGATCCCGACCCTGGAGCCGCTGCGGGGGACGAAGGCGCACGTCGGCAAGTTGCTGGACAACGCGGCGACCGCGGAAGAGCTCGTGGAGGCGCTCACCGGTTCGGACTAGGCGGGGACGCACCAGCGATCGCGGCGTGACCCCGAATGTCGGGGCCGCTGGGTAGGCTAGGAAACATCAGCCACACCGGGAGGCGAGATGGCCCAGGAAAAGATCGAAAAGCACGGCGGTGGTGACTCCGACGAGGAGTTCGACGACACCGGCGCGGCGGGTCAGGAGCGGCGCGAGAAGCTCGGCGAGGACGTGGACACCATCCTCGACGAGATCGACGACGTGCTCGAAGAGAACGCCGAGGACTTCGTCCGGGCCTACGTGCAGAAGGGCGGCGAATAGCCGCTCGGGCGCACTGCGCCCTTGCCGACCGTTCAGCCGGCCGGCCGGGGTTCCGCGTGGCGTCCTGCGCGCGGGGCTCCGGCCCGCACAGATGGGATTTTTGAGCACGTATGGACAACACCAGGGGCATCTCGGGTCCCGCGCTGCCTGCGGCGTACTTCTCCTCGGCGACGTCGTCGTTTTCGGACTTCCTGCGCGTGCAGGCGCCGGAGCTGCTGCCCGAGCGGCGCGTGGCGCCGGGCGTGGCCGAGCTGGGCATCCCGCACGGGACGACGATCGTCGCGTGCACGTTCGCGGGCGGTGTGCTGATCGCGGGTGACCGGCGGGCGACGTCGGGCAACCTGATCGCGAGCCGCGACATCGAAAAGGTGCACGTCACCGACGAGTATTCGGCGGTCGGCATCGCGGGCACGGCGGGGCTGGCCGTGGAGATGGTGCGGCTGTACGCGGTCGAGCTGGCGCACTACGAGAAGATCGAGGGCGTTTCGCTGTCACTGGACGGCAAGACGAACAAGCTGGCCGGGATGGTCAAGGCGAACCTCGAGATGGCGATGGCCGGGCTGGCGGCGATCCCGCTGTTCGTGGGGTACGACCTGGAGGCCGAGGACGCCAAGCACGCCGGGCGGATCGTGTCGTACGACGCCGCGGGCGGCCGCTACGAGGAGAACGGCGGGTACGCCGGCATCGGTTCGGGTTCGCTGTTCGCGAAATCCGCGCTGAAGAAGCTGCACGACCCGGACGCCGACGTCGAAGGCGCGATCCGTGTCGCGGTGGAGGCCCTGTACGACGCGGCGGACGACGACACCGCATCGGGCGGCCCGGATCTGGTCCGGCGGATCTTCCCGAGCGTCGTGACGATCACCGCGGAGCGCGGCGCCGTCCAGCTGCCCGAGTCCGAGACCGCGGCGGTCGCGGAGGCCGTGGTGGCGGGGCGGATCGAGCGCCAGCAGCGCCGGCTCGCCTGACTCCGGAGCTGAACCAGTGAACGTTGGAACACCGAAAGACCTGGAGCGCACACCGTGACGATGCCGTTGTATGCCTCTCCCGAGCAGCTGATGCGGGAGCGTTCCGAGCTGGCGCGCAAGGGCATCGCGCGCGGCCGGAGCGTGGTGGTGCTGAAGTATTCGGGTGGCGTGCTGTTCGTGGCGGAGAACCCGTCGGCGACGCTGCACAAGGTCTCCGAGATCTACGACCGGATCGGGTTCGCCGCGGTCGGCCGCTACAGCGAGTTCGAGAACCTGCGCGTGGCGGGCATCCGCCACGCGGACCTGAAGGGCTACCAGTACGACCGCCGTGACGTGAGCGCGCGGGCGCTGGCGAACGCGTACGCGGCGACGCTGGGCAGCATCTTCACCGAGCAGCTCAAGCCGTTCGAGGTCGAGGTCTGCGTGGCGGAGGTAGCGGCGACCGCGGCGGAGGACCAGCTGTACCGCCTGACCTACGACGGCTCGATCTTCGACGAGCCGCAGTACATCGTGATGGGCGGCCAGAACGAGAAGATCGCGGCCAAGCTGAAGGAGACGTTCGAGGACGGCCTGGACCTGCAGGCGGCCCTGGGCGTGGCGGTGGCGGCACTGCGGACACCGACCCAGCCGGCCCCGTCTACGTCATCGGCGGGCTCATCGGCTTCATCGGCGAACGCATCGGCGAACGGCAACAGCGACGCGGACCCGATCAAGCTGGAGGTGGCGGTCCTGGACCGCGAACGCCCCCGCCGCTCGTTCCGCCGCCTGACGGGCGCGGCACTGGACACCCTGCTGCCAGTCCCGGACCCGAAGGGCGAGGAGCCAGAGGGCAAGCCCGAAGGCGAGTAATTTCGCAACACAGACGAAAGAAGCGGGGGGGGGGGGGGGGGGGCCCCCCCCCCCCCCCCGGGGTGGGGGGGGGGGGGGGGCCGAGGCCCGCGACAACTCCCAAAAAGAAACCCCCACCGGCGCAGGGGGGGCCCACACCCCCCCCC
>NZ_JBFAZA010000011.1:133914-138612 GCF_040681595.1 Amycolatopsis sp. NPDC051716
ACCCCCTAGGCCTTTTAATACCCAACCCCCACCAAAATAGGGGGGGGGCGCCCGCGCCCCCCCCCCCCGCTTCTTTCGTGTTGCGGTGAGGGCCAGGCCAGAGCCGAGGAACAGCGCGAAAAGCTCACCGCCAAGGGGCAAGGAGGCGACCAACGCCCGCCCTCGGCCACACCCCCCTGCCGACCGATACGCAGCCGCTGAACAATCCGGCGTTCGGGCCGGCGGGAGAAATCCGGCAGAGAACCTCCCGCAGAGCAACCCCCGGCAGAAAGCCCTCAGGACGTAGCCGGAGAAGTCCGAAAATTCTGATCAGCAAAAGCGAGCAGATAAGGCAACGTGGCCCGAGCCGTATGCCAGGTGTGGTTGAACCCCCGCTCAGCATGCACCACAGCCTCCTGCCCCCGGGCATGCAGAGCATCAGCAATCCGGCGCGCCGTCGAGACGTCGGTCGGCGCACCGGTGCCGACCGCGAGCATCACCGAAATCGGCGCCGGGAACTTCATCGTCGCCAGGTACCGGCGGGGCGTGTTGGCCGCGATGGCCGCCCGGTTGCCGTCGAGGATGCCGACCGAGTCGTTGAGGTCGTCGTAGGGCAGGGCGATCACCAGGGTGGCGAACTCGTCGACGTGGTGGAGGCCGATGTTGAGCGCGCCGAAGCCGCCGCCGGACATGCCGCCCAGCGCCCGGTGGGTGCGGTCGGCGAGCGTGCGGTAGCGCTGGTCGACGCCCGGGACCACGGTGCCGGCCAGGTAGCTCTCCAGCTGCGGGCCGCCGGGCACGTTCAGGCACTCCCAGTCGGTGCTGGGGTTGCCGGCGGTCAGGTCGACGCTGACCACGATCATCGGCGCGATGACGTTGGCCTGCTGGAGCGCCAGGAGCGAGCCGGGGGCGTCGCCGGAGGTGAGCCAGTCGCGGGGGCCGCCGAAGGGGTAGCCGTGGATCAGGTAGACGACCGGGTAGCGGCGGGTGGGGTCGCTGTCGTACCCGGGCGGGAGGATGACGTAGTTGCTGCCCGACGGGATCCCGTGGGCGGGGTCGGGGAGGTTGACGACGTCGATCCGCTGCCCGGCGGCCGCCGCACCGGCGCCGGGGTGCGGCGCGGGCGACGACGAGTCCGACGAGGAATCCGGAAACGAGCCCGACGACGGTTCGGGGGCCTCCTTGCCGTCGTCGAGCAGGCGGCCGGCCAGGTTGACGACGCCGGGGCCGCGCTGGAGGAGCCGGGCGAGGTCGTCGGAGGTGCGGACGTACCCGACGTAGCTGTTGACGGCGGTGACCGACGCCAGCAGGAGGAGCACGCCGAAGGCGGTGAACCCCCAGCGCCGGACGCGGCGGCGGTACCACAGCGTGACCACGACGGCGAGGACGGCGACGGCGGCCGAGGCGAAGCCGAGCCAGATGAGCGGTGACTCGAGCGGGCCCAGGTCGCGGGCGCGGGCGGTGACGTCACCCGGCAGCACCGGGTCGCTCGCGGCCCGGTGGATGGCGCTCGCCAGGCCCTGCCCGTCCATCGATTCCCCGCCCGTCCGCTGGCCGCGGGCAGGAGGGCCCGCAACTCGATCACGAAGCTAGCGGGGACTCCCTGTGGGTTCGTTGAGAGAAGGTAAAGCAACCTCACAGCCGGTAGAGCGTCAGGGCGCGGGGACGGGACCGGAAGCGGAACCGGTTGCCGAGCGGGCCGACCTCGCCGTCGGTGGCGACGCGGCGGTTGCCGTCGAGCAGCTCGACGTCCAGTTCGGGCAGGTCCAGCTCCTGGTAGACGTGGCTGGCGGCGAGGCTGCGGGTGATCATCGCGAGCAGGAACCGGGCCCGGGAGTAGGGCAGGTCGGCGCGCAGGTAGCGGATGTCGAGCAGGCCGGTGTCGAGCGCCGGGCGCCGGCTCGGGGCGAAACCCTTCGGCGCGTACGTGCCGTTGCCGACGAACAGCAGCCAGACCTGCGCCCGCTTGCCGTTGAGCCGGACGGTCAGCGGCTTGGCGTGCCGCAGCGTCCTGGCCAGGGCGATCGCCGCCGAAGGCCACTTCGGGTGCTTCTCCTGCAGCTTCTCCCGCAGCCGGACCATCTCCGGGTAGCCGCCGAGGCTGGCGGTGTTGACGAACCAGCGGTGGTCCGGGTCGCCGGCGCCGTCGATCTCGACTTCGCCCAGGTCGACGCGGACCGCGTTGCCGACCTCGGTCGCCGCGTCGGCTTCGGGCATGGAGCTGACGCCGACGTCGCGGGCGAAGTGGTTGAGCGTCCCTGCCGGGACCAGCGCGAGCGGCAGGTCGCGTTCGGCGGCGACCGAGGCCACTGCCGCCACGGTGCCGTCGCCGCCCGCGACGGCCAGCGCGCGGACCGTGCCACGGGCGTCGATCTCGGCTTCGAGCTGGGCGCGCAGGCCCCGCTCGGGGTCCGGGTAGAGCAGCGTGGCCTTCGGCCAGGCGAACTTGACGTCCTCGGTCGGGTCCTGGCCCGCCACGCCGGAGTTCGGGTTGACGACGGCGAGCATGTCCTCGCCGTCGACCATCTCCGGCGCGTCGGCGTCGTGGGCGGTGCGGCCCGGGACGTCGTCGTGCAGCGGCCACCAGTGCCGGGTGGCCAGTCCCACGCCGACACCGATGCCCAGGCCGACACCGACGTCGGACGGCCAGTGCACGCCGGTGTGGACCCGCGAGTAGGCCACGGCCAGCGCGAGCGGCGCCACCACGAGCCCGGCCCGCGGCGACTCCATCGCCACCGCCGTCGCGAACGCGGCCGCGGACGCGGAGTGACCGGAGGGGAAGGACGAGGACGTCGGCCGTTTCCGCAGGCGGCGGCGCATCGGCGTCTCTTCTTCGGCCGGGCGCCGGCGCGGGAAGAGCGGCTTGCCGATCAGGTTGGCCGCGGCACTGGCCCCGGCGATCGCCACGACCCCGCGCAGGGCGCCCCGGCGGGTCGCCCCCTGGCGGGTGGCCAGCAGCGCGGCGACCCCCCACCACAGGCGCGACTTGTTCGCCGATTTCGACAGCGTCATCAGCGCGTCGTCGACCTTCGAGGCGGGGAGCGCGGCACTGCGGCGCATCAGGGCGCGGTCGGTCCGGCCGACCCGCCGGAAGGCCCGGATGAGCTGGTGTGACAAGGAGTCCGCCTTCCGCACGTCGTCAAGAGCTGTGCTCCAATCGTGCCTGATTCGGGGAGATTTCACCGTCTGTGGCGTACTGGGGGCGTGTCGACGCCCGAACGGCGCACCGTCGACGGGGGTGCAGCGCCTACTCTGGTGGAATGCAGCGGCGGATCTTTGGCATCGAGACCGAGTTCGGGGTCACGTGCACCTTCCACGGACAGCGCAGGCTCTCGCCCGACGAGGTGGCGCGCTACCTGTTCAGGCGGGTCGTGTCGTGGGGACGCTCCTCCAACGTGTTCCTGTCGAACGGCTCGCGGCTCTACCTCGACGTCGGCTCGCACCCCGAGTACGCGACGGCCGAATGTGACGATCTGGTCCAGCTCGTCACGCACGACAAGGCCGGGGAGCGGATCCTCGAGGACCTGCTGGTCGACGCCGAACGACGGCTCGCCGACGAAGGCATCGGCGGCGACATCTTCCTGTTCAAGAACAACACCGACTCGGCGGGCAACTCCTACGGTTGTCACGAGAACTACCTGGTGACCCGGGCGGGGGAGTTCTCCCGGATCGCGGACGTGCTGCTCCCGTTCCTGGTGACCCGCCAGCTCATCTGCGGCGCCGGCAAGGTGCTGCAGACCCCGCGGGGCGCGGTCTACTGCCTGTCCCAGCGCGCGGAGCACATCTGGGAGGGCGTCTCCAGCGCCACGACCCGCTCGCGGCCGATCATCAACACCCGGGACGAGCCGCACGCCGACGCCGAGCGCTACCGGCGCCTGCACGTCATCGTGGGCGACTCGAACATGGCCGAGCCGACGACCATGCTGAAGGTCGGCTCGGCGAACCTGGTGCTCGAGATGATCGAGGCCGGCGTCCAGTTCCGCGACTTCACCCTGGACAACCCGATCCGGGCCATCCGCGAGATCAGCCACGACCTCACCGGCCGCCGCCAGGTGCGGCTGGCCGGCGGGCGCGAGGCCTCGGCGCTGGACATCCAGCGCGAGTACTACGCCCGCGCGGTCCAGCACATCAAGGACAACGGCACGACCGCGGCGAACGAGCGGGTCATCGAGCTGTGGGGCCGGGCGCTGGACGCGGTCGAGCAGCAAGACTTCGGCAAGATCGACACCGAGATCGACTGGGCGATCAAGCACCGGCTGGTCGAGCGCTACCGGCACAAGCACGACCTGGACCTGTCCAGCCCGCGCATCGCCCAGCTTGACCTCGCTTACCACGACATCCGCCGGGGCCGGGGCATCTTCGACCTGCTCCAGCGCAAGGGCCTGGTCCGCCGGGTCACCGACGACGGCGAGATCGAAGCCGCCAAGGACACCCCGCCCCAGACGACCCGCGCGAAGCTGCGCGGCGACTTCATCGCCGCCGCCCAGGCCGCGGGCCGCGATTTCACCGTCGACTGGGTGCACCTGAAGCTGAACGACCAGGCCCAGCGCACGGTCCTGTGCAAGGACCCGTTCCGTTCGGTCGACGAGCGGGTGGAACGCCTGATCAGCTCGCTCTAGCCCGCACACCCCGCGGTGGGGGGGGGGGTGGCGGGGGGTAGGCCCCCCCGGACCACACAACCATCGACGCGGTTGAGGGGGAGAAGCAGGTGCGCGTGGG
>NZ_JBFAZA010000011.1:138622-284443 GCF_040681595.1 Amycolatopsis sp. NPDC051716
GGCCCGGGCGGGCCGCGGGGGTGTCCGCCCGCTACCCTCCCCCCACCCCCCCCACCCCCCCGTGGTGGTGCGTGATTGGGGTGTCACCCCCCCCCAAACCCCCCCCCCCCCCTGCCGGGTGTTTCCGACGAAAGTCGCGTGACGGGTGCGGCAGGATCGCCGCATGCGTGTCGTGCTGATCGTGCTCGCCCTGCTGGTTTCGCTCGCGGTTCCGGCGTCGGCGGGGGAGCACCTGCCCGCCTGGGAGCTGAAGGCGACCGGCGTCACCGCCCAGTTCCGCGGCCTGGCCGCGGTCAGCGCCCGGGTCGCGTGGGTCAGTGGTACGCAGGGCACCGTCCTGCGCACGGTCGACGGCGGCCGCACCTGGGCGCCGGTCGGGCCGCCCGGGACCGAGGCGCTCCAGTTCCGCGACATCGAGGCCTTCGACGCCGACCACGCCGTGGTCCTCTCCATCGGGCCGGGGACCGACTCCCGCGTCTACCGGACCGACGACGGCGGCGCGCATTGGCGCCAGACGTTCCAGAACACCGACGCGGCGGCGTTCTACGACTGCCTCGCCTTCTTCGACCCGTGGCGCGGCCTGGCGATGAGCGACCCCGTCGACGGCCGCTTCCGGGTGCAGGCCACCTTCGACGGCGGCCGCAGCTGGCGCCCGGTGCCCGACAGCGGCTTCCCGCCCGCGCTGCCCGGGGAGGCCGGGTTCGCGGCCAGCGGCCAGTGCGTCACGACGGCCGGGCCGTTCGACGCCTGGCTCGCCACCGGCGGCGGCGCGACCGCCCGCGTCCTGCACTCCGGCGACGGCGGCCGGCACTGGACGGCGTCGGACACGCCGTTGCCCAGCAGCTCGTCGGCGGGCGTGTTCGCCCTGGCCTTCCGCTCGCCGTCCCAGGGCATCGCGATCGGTGGCGACTTCGCGAACCCGGGCGCGCCCGGCCCGGCCGTCGCGCTGACCCGGGACCGCGGCCGCACCTGGACGACCCCGCCCCAGTACCCCGCCGGCTACCGCTCGGGGCTGGCCTGGCGCGGCGGGACGGTGCTGGCGGTCGGCCCCGGCGGCAGCGACTACAGCCCCGACGGCGGCCGGCACTGGACGTCGTTCGGCACGGGCAGCTTCGACAGCGTCGACTGCGCCGGGCCGGCCTGCTGGGCCAGCGGCGCCGGAGGCCGGGTCGCCCGGCTTCGCTAGAGCACCTGGCCGGTCGGCCGGACCATGATCTCGTTGACGTCGACCGTGGGCGGCTGCTGGAGGGCGTAGAGGACCGCGCGAGCGATGTCGTCCGCGGCCAGCTTCGGCTTCTCGCGCTGTTCGTCGGTGAGGATGTCGGTGTCGGTGATGCCCGGGTTGATCAGCGTGACCCGGACGCCGGTGCCGACGGCCTCCTCGCGGATGGCTCCGGCCATCCCGGTCACGGCCCACTTCGTGGCGGAGTAGAGGCTCGCGTTGCGGATGTAGCGGCCGGCGACGGACCCGGTGATCAGCAGGTGGCCCGCGGTTTCCCGGAGCGCGGGCAGCGCGGCGCGGGCGGTGTAGGCGGCGCCGAGGACGTTGGTGCGGACCATCTCCTCCCACGCCCGCGGGTCGGGGTCGTCGGTGCCGAAGAACGACGTCCCGACGCCGATGCCGGCGTTGGCGAAGGCGGCGTCGAGCCGGCCGAACCGTTCGACGGTTTCGGCGACGGCCCCGGAGATACTCGGCCAGTCCGCCACGTCGGCGGCGAGGGCGATGGCCCGGTCGTCGCCGAGTTCGGTGGCCAGGGGCGTGACGGACTCGGCCTTGCGGGCGACGAGGGCGACCCTGAAGCCCGAGGCGGCGGCCAGGCGCGCGGTCGCGGCGCCGAGGCCGCGCGAGGCGCCGGTGACGAGGAGAACGCGATCATCCATGTGCTCCAGGTTATGGGACCCCGGCCGGGTTCTCACGGCAGCAGGACGAGCCGCCCGCGCAGGCCGCCCGCGGCCAGCCGTTCGTGCGCGGCCGCCGCCTCGGTCAGCGGCAGGGTGCCGGCGACGCGCAGGGGGAGCGTGCCGTTCTCCGCCAAGCGGGCCAGCTCGGCGAGGCGTTCGCCGTCCGCGCGGATCCAGACGGTGCGGACGCGGATCCCGCGCAGGGGGATCGGGGCGGCGCCCGCGGCGAAGGCCACGAACTCGCCGCCGCCGCGGACCGCGTCGAGGGCGTCCAAGCCGAGCAGGGCCGTGTCGAGGGCGGCGTCCACCCCGCCCGGGACCACCGCGCGCACCCGGTCGCCCAGCGACGGCCCGCGCGGCACGAACTCGTCGGCGCCGAAGGCCCGCACCTGGGCTTCGTCGGCTTCGGCGGCCACGGCGACGACCCGCAGCTTCCGCGCGTGCGCCAGCGCGACGGCGTACCCGCCGACCGCGCCGGCCGCCCCGGTGACCAGGACCGTGCCGGTGGTTTCGACCAGGTCGAGCGCCTGCGCGGCGGTCAGGGCGTTCAGCGGCAGGGTCGCGGCTTCGACCGCCGAAACACCCGCCGGAGCCGGCGCGACCGCCGACGCGTCCAGGACGATCCGCTCGGCGTAGGCGCCGAGCGGCGTGGCGATCCGGTCACGCAGGCCGATCACCGCCCCGCCCACCCGGAACCCGGTGTCCCCGGCGTCGTCGATCGACCCGGCGACGTCCCACCCCAGCCCGAGCACCGCCCGTGCCGGAACCACCCCGGCCGCACTCAGCACCCCGCTCCTGGTCGCCAGGTCCACCGGGTTCACCGCGGCCGCCGCCACCCGGATCCGCACCTGCCCCGGACCCGGTTCGGGCACGGGCACCTCGGCGAACTCCAGCACCTCCGGCCCCCCGAACCGCCGGACCACCACCGCACGCATCGCCTGCTCCTCTCGATCGGGCACCTTCCCCCACGAACGTATGGGGAGCTACTCTCCGATGGGAAGTACGCACCTACAGGTTCCCTGCTCACCAGGAGGTTCGCCCGGTGCCCACGCGCACGGCGGAACAGCGGCGGCAAGCCGAAAAAGCCGCCTACGACGCCTATCTGGCGGCGTGCCCGACCCGGAAGCTGCTCGACGAGATCGCCGGCAAGTGGGTCAGCCTGATCCTGGTCGCGCTCGGTGACGGCCCGCAGCGCTACAGCGACCTTTCGCGGCGCATCGCCGGGGTCAGCCAGAAGATGCTCACCCAGACCCTGCGGGTGCTCGAACGGGACGGTCTCGTCCGCCGCGAAGTGACGCCGGCGGTGCCCGTCCGCGTCGACTATTCCCTTACGCCACTGGGGGAATCGCTGCGCGCGCTGATGGCCGGGTTCAAGGCGTGGGCCGAGGCCAACTTCGAAGCCGTCGACGCCGCCCGGACCGATTACGACGCGCGTACCCCGGACCTCACGATCGGGCCGGGCGGCGCGGGCTAGGCTCTACCGGGTGTCCACCGCCCGCGCCGAACGACTGGTCAACCTGGTACTGGCCCTGTTGTCCACCCGGCAGTACCTCACGGCCGAAAAGATCCGCGGCATCGTGCCCGGCTACGGCGACGCGGCCAGCGACGAGGCCTACTTCCGGACGTTCGAACGGGACAAGACCGAGCTGCGCGAGCTCGGCATCCCCCTGGAGACCGGCCGCAACTCCGCGTTCGACGCGATCGAGGGCTACCGCATCGCCCGCCGCGACTACGAACTCGGCGAAATCGACCTCGCTCCCGACGAAGCCGCCGCGGTCGCGCTGGCGTCCCGGCTGTGGGACTCCCCGGAGCTGACCGGCCAGGCGCAGGGGGCGCTCGTGAAGCTGCGCGCCGCCGGCCTGGAGGTCGACGACCAGGCGCCCACCGTGGTCGAGCCGCGCGTGCGCGCCGAACCGGCGTTCGGGCCGCTGCTGGCCGCGGTCCAGAACGGCCAGGCCGTCCGCTTCGAGTACCGCCGCAGCGGCTCCCCGGAGCGGATCATGCGCACCCTCGAACCGTGGGGCGTGGTGTCGTGGCGGGCCCGCTGGTACGTCGTCGGGCACGACCGCGACCGCGGCGCCACCCGCTGCTTCCGGCTCTCCCGCGTCACCGGCCAGGTCCGCCCGGTCGGCAAGCCCGGCGAGGTCCGGCGCCCCGAGGGCGTCAACCTGCTCAAGCTCGTCACGGCCACCGTCGAGAGCGAACCGGCGCCGGTCACCACCGCCCGGGTCTGGGTCGCCGACGGCCGTGCGGCCGGTGTCCGCCGCCGCGGCACCGTGGTCGGCCGCGCCACCGTCGACGGCGAAGAGGGCGATCTCGTGGAGATCGGGCTGCTGTACCCGGAATCGGCCGCCGATTGGATCAGCGCGCAGGGCCCGGACGTCGTCGTCTACGAACCCGACGTGCTGGCCAAGAGCGTCCAGGACCGGCTGGAAGCCGTCGTCGCCCGGCAGGGGAGCGCGTTGTGAGCGGGTCCACCGACCGGATGCCGAGACTGCTCGCGCTCGTGCCGTACCTGCTCGCGCGCCCGGGCGTCCGCATCGACGAGGCCGCGCACGACTTCGACGTCTCGCCGAAGCAGCTGCGCAAGGACCTCGAGCTGCTGTGGATGTGCGGGCTGCCCGGCTACGGCCCCGGCGACCTGATCGACCTGTCCTTCGAGGGTGACACGATCATCGTCACCCACGACGCCGGGATGAGCCGCCCGCTGCGCCTGACCGGCGGCGAGGCGACCGCACTGCTGGTGGCGCTGCGCGCGCTGGCCGAGACCCCGGGCGTGGTCGACGGCGACGCCGTCCGCCGCTCCATCGCCAAGATCGAAGCCGCCGCCGGGCAGGCCCAGCCGGCCGGCGTGATCGTCGGCGGGGGAGTCCGCGAAGGCAAGAAGACCGCCCGGACCCGCGAGGAGGTCGCCCGCGCGCTGCAGGGCGGGCGGGCGCTGCGGATCCGCTACTACACCGCCTCGAAGGACCAGATCACCGAGCGCACGGTCGACCCGATGCGGCTGCTGATCGTCCAGGCGGTGGGCTACCTCGAGGCCTGGTGCCGCCGCGCCGAGGACGTCCGGTTGTTCCGGCTCGACCGGATCGACGAGCTGACGGTCCTCGACGAGCCGGCGCGCCCGCCCGCGCACGCCCACCCCACCGACATCTCCGAGGGTGTCTTTCGGCAGCGTCCCGACCAGCGGGAGGCCGTCCTGGTCCTCGACCCGGACGCACGCTGGGTAGCCGAGTACTACCCGTGCGAGGAGCTCGACGAGCTCGACGGCGGCCGGCTGCGGATCCGGATGCGCTACGCCGACCAGTCGTGGATGGTGCGCCTGGTGCTGGGTCTGGGCGGGGAAGCGCTGGTGGAGAGCCCGGCCGACCTCGCGTCCGACGTCGGCCGCCGGGCCGCCGACGCCGTGGCCCGAGCCCGTCACCTTCCGTCAACCTGCGACCACTAGGCTGATCGCGTGCCGTACCTGCCCGCCGCCGTGCTCATCCTGATCGGTCTCGCCGGCCTCGTGGTCCTGCTGGTGCGGACCGTCAAGGTCTTGCGTGCCTTCCGGCAAACCACAAGCATGGTGGTGACGAACACCCAGGACCGGGCCGGGCTCGTCCGGGCCCGGTCGGCGGGACTGCGCGTCGCGTTCGCGCGGCGCCGCCGCAAAGCGGAAAACCAGTAACATCCCTACCAGACGCAGATAGGAGGCCACCATGCTGAACGGATTGCAGCCGTGGCATTTGATCATCTTGGTGCTCGTCGTCGTGCTGCTGTTCGGGGCCAAGAGGCTTCCCGACGCGGCCCGGTCCATCGGCAAGTCCATGAAGATCTTCAAGGCCGAGACCAAGGACCTCACCGGCGACAAGGCCGCGGCGCACGAAGACGCCGAGCCCGTCGAGACGAAGCAGATCCCGGCCACGCCCGCCGCACCCGCTTCGACCGACCAGCAGGTCGCCGACCTGCAGCGGCAGCTCGACGAGCTGAAGAAGCAGCAGGCGGCCGAGCAGCCGCAGAAGAACGTCAGCTGAGCGGCTCCGGCCACACCCGGTCCCCGGTCCACGGAGCGCGCCGCACCCGGCGCGCTCCGGCGGACTCCGACGAGAACGGAACAACCCGTGGCGGAATCCGCCTCCGGAAACGGTGACAGCCGCACTTCGAAGCGGCGCAAGCGCAGCCGTCGCACCAACCCCGACGGCACGATGACGCTCATCGAGCACATCTACGAGTTCCGCCGCCGCCTCGGCTTCGCGCTGCTCGCCGTCGTCATCGGCGGCATCTTCGGGTTCATCTGGTTCGGGACCAACATCGGCCCGATCCCGTCGCTGGGCGACCTCGTCAAGGACCCGTACTGCGCCATCCCGCCGCAGCGCCGGCTGGACAGCGCCGAGGGGTGCCGGCTGCTGCAGACCGTGCCGTTCGAGGCCTTCATGACGCAGCTGAAGGTCGGGATCGCCGCCGGCGCCGTGCTCCTCTCGCCGGCTTGGCTGTACCAGCTCTGGGCGTTCATCGCGCCCGGCCTGTACAGCAAGGAGCGCAAGTACGCCCTGACGTTCGTCGGGTTCGCGTCGGTGCTGTTCGCCACCGGTGCCGTGCTCGCCTACATCCTCTTCCCGCACGCCCTGCAGCTGCTCATGGGCTTCGGGCAGGACGCGTTCGTCACCGCGCTCACCGCGGACAAGTACATTTCGTTCCTGCTGTCGCTGCTGATCATCTTCGGGATCAGCTTCGAGCTGCCGCTGCTGGTGGTGATGCTCAACCGCGTCGGCATCGTCAAGTACGTGCAGCTGAAGAAGTGGCGCCGCGGCATCGTGTTCGCGTTGTTCGTCTTCGCGGCCTTCGCCACCCCCGGCTCGGACCCGTTCTCCATGCTCGGCCTCGCCGGCGCGCTCACCGTGCTGTTCGAGATCGCCGTCCAGATGGCGCGCTTCCACGACCGCAAGCTCGAAAAGAGCCGTGGCGAAGAAGGCTGGGACAAGCTCGCCGACGACGAAGCCGCGCCGTTCGACTACACGCCGAGCACCGTCGACGACGAGCCGTCCACCCCGACCGCGTCCGGCGGCCGCTCGAGCACCGACGACGTCACGTAGTGGGGATCCACGCCGCGCTCGCCGTGCACCCGGCGTCGGGGCACGGCGCGGCCGCCCGGATCGCCGACACGGTCGCCGAGCGGCTGCGCACCGCCGTGGACCGCCTCGACGTCCTGGTCGCCAACTCGGTCGAGGAGTCCCGCGCGCTGATGCGGTCCTCCCACGCCGCCGGTCTGGACGTCCTGATCGTGCTCGGCGGGGACGGCGCCGCCCACCAGGGCGTCCAGTTCTGCGCGAACCACGACGTCGCGCTCGGCCTGGTCCCGGCGGGCACCGGCAACGACTTCGCCCGTGCCCTCGGCATCCCTGGCGAGCCGCTCCCGGCGGTCGACGCACTGGTCGCCGCCCTGCGCTCGGGCGCCCGCCGGCGGATCGACCTCGGCCGCGTGGGCGACACCTGGTTCGCGACGGTGCTGTGCGCGGGGTTCGACGCGAGCGTCAACGAACGCGCCAACCGGATGCGCTGGCCGGCCGGGCCGCGCCGCTACGACGTCGCGATCCTGGCCGAACTGGCGGCGTTCCGCTCCCGCCCGGTGGTCGTCGACACCGGCACCGGCCGCCTCGAACTCGACGCGACGCTCGTGGCGATCGGCAACACCCGCTTCTACGGCGGCGGCGTCCCGATCTGCCCGACGGCCGACCCCGAGGACGGCGTCTTCGACGTCACGATCATCGGCCACGCCACCCGCCGCGGCCTGATCCGCCTGCTCCCGGGCCTGCGCACGGGCAAGCACCTGACCCACCCGGCGGTCCGCACGCTGCGCGCCCGCTCGGTGACCCTGGCGGGCAACACGTGGCCCGCGTACGCCGACGGCGAACCGCAGGGCACGGTCCCGGTGACGGCCAGCTGTGTGCCGGGTGCGCTCACCGTGCTGGCCTGACTGCCCGCCTCAACCGTGCGTGCGGCGCTGGTTCGCTGCCGATCGGCCGGGTCACCGGCGACCCGGTGCGCCGCTGCGAGCGCGACCATCCAGGTCGCCAACGCCGAGATCTACGCCGGCGGAACCGCCAGCCGGCGGAACCGCCGCCACCGCTGCCGGTCCCGGTGACGGCCAGCTGTGTGCCGGGTGCGCTGACCGTGCTGGCCTAACGGTCGTAGCCGCCCGCCCGCGCCACCAGGTGCCGGAAGTGGGCCGGGGTCAGCAGGCGGCCCGCCTCGGCGAAGTAGACGCCGCCGCAGCGGTGGCAGAACCAGCCCTGCTCCCACACCTGCCGCGCCGCCGGGACCCCGCGCCGCTGCCGCCGGTGCGCCCGCACCCGCCGCGCGTACAGCCACACCAGCACGCCGGCCGCGACGAACACGCACAGCGAAGGCAGTGCGAACAGCACGACCCCCAGCGCCATCGCCGCCGCACCGCCGGGCGGCGGGCCGTCGGACACCGAGAACGGCAGCAGCAGGAAACAGCTGCCTACCAGGGCCAGCACGATCGCCGTCACCAGCAGGCCGCCGCCGCGCCGCGGGGGAGGGAAGGGGTCCAGCGAACGGGCGACGGCGGTCACGGAGACCCCGCTGACCTGACTGCTGGTGTAGACGAGGCCGTCGCCGGCCGGCACGGCCACCGTCGGGCCCTGACCACGGTAGAAGGAGTGCCCGCCGTGGTAGACCGCGGGCACGTGCTGCACCTGGTCCAGCGAGCCGCAGCTCGGGCACGGTTCCGTCATGCCCGCTCCGACGCGACCGGACGGAAACCGGTTCCGTGGTCCGTTCAGGTGTATAACGACCTATTCGGCAGATCGTCATACGCAACGTGCGAACTGTCGGAGGGGTGTGAAACCCTGACGAGGTGGCCAGTAGCCCTTCTTCGTCCCCGGCCGAGGCCTATGCGGCCTCCGCGCGCCGTGGGAAGTACCCCCAGCTGACGCGCTTCGCCGCCGAGGCGTCCTTCGAGTTCGACCAGTTCCAGATCCGCGGGTGCGAGGCCCTGGAAGACGGCCACGGCGTGCTGGTGTGCGCGCCCACCGGGGCGGGCAAGACCGTGGTCGGCGAGTTCGCCGTGCACCTGGCGCTCGCCGAGGGCCGCAAGTGCTTCTACACGACGCCGATCAAGGCCTTGTCGAACCAGAAGTACGCCGACCTCGTGGCCCGGTACGGCGCCGACGCCGTCGGGTTGCTGACCGGGGACACCTCGATCAACGGCAACGCGCAGGTGGTCGTGATGACCACCGAGGTGCTGCGCAACATGCTCTACGCGGGCTCGTCCACGATCATCGACCTCGGGTACGTCGTGATGGACGAGGTCCACTACCTCGCCGACCGGTTCCGGGGCGCGGTGTGGGAAGAGGTGATCCTGCACCTGCCCGAGCACGTCCGCGTGGTGGGGCTGTCGGCGACGGTCAGCAACGCCGAGGAGTTCGGCGAGTGGCTGGTGGAGGTCCGGGGCGACACGACGGTCGTCGTGGACGAGCACCGGCCGGTGCCGCTCTGGCAGCACATGCTGGTGGGCAACCGGCTGCTGGACCTGTTCGCCGGGGACGACGTGCACGCGCCGAACGCCGAGCTGCGGATCAACCCGACCCTGCTGCGCCGGACGGAGGAGATCGGCCGCCAGTACGCGCCGGCGGGGTTCCGCGGGCCGCGGGGCCGGCGGGGTGCGCCGCCGCGGATGCCGCGGTTCCGGCCGCCGTCGCGGGTCGACGTCGTCGAGCAGCTGGACCGGGCCGGGTTGCTGCCGGCGATCGTGTTCATCTTTTCCCGCGCCGGTTGTGACGCCGCGGTCGCGCAGTGCGTCCGGTCGGGGTTGCGGCTGAACGGGCCGGGCGAGGTCGACGAGATCCGCCGGGTGATCGAGGAGCGCACGGCGGATCTGCCCGAAGGTGACCTGGGCGTGCTGGGTTACTGGGAGTGGCGGGAGGCGCTGGAGCGCGGGATCGCCGGGCACCACGCCGGGTTGCTGCCGGCGTTCAAGGAGACCGTCGAGGAGCTGTTCGTCCGTGGGCTGGTGAAGGCCGTCTTCGCCACGGAGACCTTGGCGCTGGGGATCAACATGCCCGCCCGCACGGTCGTGCTCGAGCGGCTGGTGAAGTACAACGGCGAGGCGCACGTCGATCTGACGCCGGGGGAGTACACGCAGCTCACCGGCCGGGCCGGGCGGCGGGGCATCGACGTGGAGGGGCACGCCGTCGTCGCGTGGCAGCCGGGGGTGGATCCGAAGCAGGTGGCCGGGCTGGCCTCGACGCGGACCTATCCGCTGCGGTCGTCGTTCCGGCCGGGCTACAACATGGCGGTCAACCTGGTGGCGCAGGTCGGGGCGGCCGAGGCGCGTGAGCTGCTGGAGCAGTCGTTCGCGCAGTTCCAGGCCGACCGGTCGGTGGTGGGCACCGCGCGCCGGATCGAGCGGAACAAGGAAGCGCTGAAGGGCTACACGGCCGCGGTGACCGGCGATTTCGACGAGGTCCTGGAGTACGTCGAGCTGCGGGCGAAGATTTCGGCGCGGGAGAAGGCGTTGTCGCGGCAGAACACGGCCGTGCGGCGGGCCGGGACCGCGGAGTCGCTGGAGAAGCTGCGCAAGGGTGACGTCATCGCCGTGCCGGCCGGGCGCCGGGCGGGGCTGGCGGTGGTGGTCGATCCGGGGCTGGACCCGATCCGGGAGCCGCGTCCGGTGGTGGTGACCGAGGATCGGTGGTCCGGGCCGTTGTCGGTGGCGGACTTCCCGGCACCGGTGGAGGTGCTGGGGCGGATCAAGCTGCCCAAGCACATCGAGCTGCGGTCGCCGCGGACGCGCCGGGACATCGCTTCGGCGCTGCGCAGCGCCGGGATTTCGCTGCCGGGCCGGCAAAAGCGGCGGTCGGGGGCGAACGAGGACGGCGAGCTGGCCGTGCTGCAGCGGGCGCTGCGGGCGCATCCGTGCCACGGGCTGGCCGAGCGCGAGGCGAACCTGCGCTGGGTCGAGCGGTATCAACGGCTGGCCGCGGAAACGGAGCAGCTGGAGCGGAAGGTCGCGGCGACGACGCACTCGCTGGCGCGCGCGTTCGACCGGATCCTGGCTTTGCTGGGTGAGCGCGGCTATCTCGGGCCGGAGTCGGCGGGTGACGGCGAGGATCGCGTCACGGAGCACGGCCGGCGGCTGACCCGGCTCTACAGCGAGTCGGACCTGCTGGCCGCGGAGTGCATCCGGCACGGCGTGTGGCGGAAGCTGAACCCGGCCGAACTGGCCGCGGTCGTGTCGACGCTCGTGTTCGAGGCGCGCCGGGACACCGCCGGTGAGCCGCGGCTGCCGGGCGGGGCCGTGCCGGAGGCGTGGCAGGAGACGGCGCGGCTGTGGGTGGAGCTGACCGAGGACGAGCGGCGGCACCGGCTCGATCGCACCCGGGAGCCCGACGCGGGGTTCGCGTGGCCGGTTTATCGGTGGGCCCGCGGTGAATCCCTGGAGAAGGTCCTCACCGCGGCCGAGGCCAACGGCCAGGAGCTGTCGGCCGGTGACTTCGTGCGCTGGTCGCGTCAGGTGATCGACCTGCTCGACCAGATCCGGGACGTGCTCGGCAAGGCGGATCCGGTGGGTGCGGCGGCGGCGGAGGCGGTGAAGGCCCTGCGCCGCGGAGTCGTGGCCGCGGGCGCCGCGTGAACTCGGTGTTAGCCCTGCTCGGTGGCCGCGCGGGCGGTGAGCGTGGACACGTGTGCTCGGCTCCGACCTGTGGTTGGATCGCGTGCGACACCGTGTGTGCGGCTTGCCGGTGTTTCGGGGTGGACAGCGAGATGAGCGAAGCAGGCGGAGGCAGACGATGAGCACGCCGTATGGCGGCAACGACCCACAGCAGCCCCAGTACGGGCAGCAGCCGGGCGGCGCGTACCCGCCGAGCGGTTCGCAGGAGCAGCCGCAGTGGGGGCAGCCGCAGCAGCCTCCTTACGATCCGAACCAGCAGCAGCCGTGGGGCCAGCCGCAGCAGCCCCAGCAACCGCAGCAGTGGGGGCAGCAGCCGGGCGGGTACACCCCGCCGCAGCAGCCGCAGTGGGGCCAGCAGCCGCCGCCCTACGGGCAGCAGCCCGGGGGCGGGTACCCGCAGAGCGGGCCGCAGGCCCAGCCGCAGTACGGCCAGCAGCCCGGCGGGGCGTACCCGCCGAGCGGGCCCCAGGCGCAGCCGCAGTACGGGCAGCAGCCGGGCGGCCAGTACGACTACGGCCAGCAGTTCCCCGGCGCGGCCGCCCCGGAGGGGGAGAAGCCGGCGAAGTCGAAGAAGGGCCTGCTGATCGGCGTGGTGGTGGCGATCGTGGCCGTCGCCGTGTTCCTGGTCCTGGGGTTCGTCGCGCCCGGGTTCCTGAAGACGCAGGTCTTCAACAACACCCAGATGCAGACCGACGTGCAGAAGCTGCTGACCGAGACGTACAAGATCGACGGCGTCACCGGCGTCACCTGTCCCGCCGAGCAGAAGGTGGAGGACGGGGCCAAGTTCTCGTGCACCGCCACGATCGCCGGGAAGCCGCAGCAGGTGCCGATCACGGTGAAGGGCACCGGCGGCAACTACGAGGTTTCCCCGCCCGTCGCCAAGTAGGAGCGACCCCTGGGCGACTCCGAGGCCCGGCCGCCGGTGTTTCCGGTGGCCGGGTTTCGCCGTTTCCGGAGATGATCCGGGCATGAACGACTTCGAGATCCGGACGCTGGGCACCGGGGAGCACCGGGCGGCGAGCAACCTGTTCCGGGAGACCGTGCACAACCCGCCGTCCGACGACGCCGAATGGGTGTACGCGGCGCGGTACTACCAGCCCGGGGGTGCGCTCGGGGCGTTCGATCCGGAGCTCATCGGGACCGCCCGGTTCTTCGACGCGGAGCTGACGGTGCCCGGCGGGGCGCGGCTGCCGATGGTGGGCGTCACCTCGGTGGGGGTGCGCGCCGATCGCACTCGCCGCGGGGTGCTGCGGGCGCTGATGACCACGCAGCTGGCGGGCTTCGCCGACCGAGGGGTGGTGTTCGCGAACCTGCTCGCGTCCGAAGCCGGGATCTACAGCCGGTTCGGCTACGGCTTGGCCACCCGGTACCGCACCTACGGCGTCGACCGGCACCGGGCGCGGCTGCGGCCGGATGCGCCGATCGGTGGGGAGCTGGAGCTGCTGGACCTCGACCGGGCGCTGGAAGTCTGCCCCGGTGTGTACGACGGTCTCGAGCACCGGCCGGGGATGATGTCCCGGCCGGAGGTGCTGTGGCGGCTCTACGAGATGCAGCTGCGGCGGCGCGCTTCGCCGGTGAAGGCCGTCGTGCATCACGGACCCGGTGGGCCCGACGGGTTCGCGACCTACTCCGTGGGGGGCGCGCTCGCCCACCCGTGGACCAAGACCCTGGAGGTGGCGGACCTGTTCGCGGGTTCCGCGACCGCGTACGCGGGGCTGTGGCGGTTCCTGCTCGGCGTCGACCTGGTCGATCGGGTCGTCGCGGATTCGCGGCCGCTGGACGATCCGATCGAGCTGCTGCTCGCCGACCACCGGAGCGGGAACGTCGACCGGATCGGCGACGAGCACTGGATCCGGCTCGTCGACGTCCCGGCCGCGTTGGCCGGCCGGGCCTACGGCCACGCCGGCCCGGTGGTCGTCGAGGTGACCGACCCGCTGCTGCCCGGCAACAGCGGCACCTACCTCGTCGGCCCGGACGGTGCCGGGCGCACGGACCGGCCGGCCGGGCTCCGGATGGACGTCACCACCCTGGCCATGGTCTACCTCGGGACCTGGCGGCCTTCGGCGCTGGCGGCGGCCGGCCGGATCGAGGTGCGTGACCCGGCCGCGCCCGAGGCGGCGGACCTGCTCTTCGGCACCCGCGTGGCGGCCTGGAGCGGCAGCCACTTCTGAGCGGGCGCGGAAAACCGCGTGCCGGGCCGGATGCCCCGCGGCAAGATCGGGAGGATGACCGCCTTCGACGTCCGCCCGATCACCGAAGAAGAGCGCCGCGGCACCTTCGACCTGCTGCGCCGCGCGCTGCACCGCGGGCCCGTCCCCGACGACGTCTGGGCCCGGGCCGGGGATTCGTGGCCCGTCGCGCACAAGTTCGGCGCGTTCGACGGCCGCGCTCCGATCGGGATCGTGAGCTCCTACGACACCGAGATCGCCGTCCCGGGTGGGCGGACGCTGCCGGTCGCCGCGGTGGAGGGCGTCGGCGTCCGCGCCGACCGGACCCGCCGCGGCGTGCTCAGCGCGATGATGGCCGCCCAGCTGGCCGATTTCGCCGCGCGCGGGCTGCCGCTGGCGGCGCTGCACGCCAGCGAACCCACCATCTACGGGCGGTTCGGCTACGGCTCGGCGGCGCTCGGCAAGACGCTGCGGGTGACGCGGCCGGCGGCCCGGCTCCACGAGCGCGTGGCCGCCGGCGGAGACGTCCGGCTGCTCACGCCCGAGGAGGCGGTGAAGGAGATTCCGGGGCTGTACCGGCGGATCGGGCTGCACCGGCCGGGCATGATCGGGCGGCCGGAGCTGTGGTGGCCGATCTCGCACGACCGGTACGCCGGCCCGGACGGCGGCCGGCTCGTCGCCGTCCACAGTGGACCGGACGGGGAGGACGGCTTCGTCGTCTACGCCACGATCGATCGCCGGACGTTCGATTCACCCGATCACGGTGCCGCGCTGGAAGTCTTCGACCTGCACGGGGCGAGCCCGGCCGCGCGGGCCGCGCTCTGGCGGTTCCTGCTGTCGGTGGACCTGGTATCGCAGGTGCACGCCCGGCACCGGCCGGTCGACGAGCCGCTGGCCCTGATGCTGACCGACCACCGGCACGCGGCGACCACCGCCGTCGAGGACGACCTGTGGCTGCGGCCGATCGACGTCACCGCCGCGCTCGCCGCGCGCACCTACCGCGCGGCCGGCCCGGTCGTGCTCGCGGTCACCGACCGGCTGCTGCCGGCCAACACCGGGCACTACGAGATCGGCCCGGACGGCGCCCGGCGCACCGACGCGGCCGCGGACCTGGCCCTCGACGCCGGCACGCTCGGCATGCTCTACCTCGGGCACTGGGCTGCGACGACGCTGGCGGACGCGGGCCGCATCGACGTCCGCGACGCGGCCGCGCTCGGGCGGGCCGACGAGCTGTTCACCACGACGGCCGCCCCGTGGTGCGGCACGCACTTCTAGGCGCCGGGCAGGGCCTTGAGCAGCCGTTCGACCGAGTTGCCGAGGTTCCACCGTTCGGCCAGCTCGGCGACCCGCTCCGGGTCGGCCGGCGTCGCGGGCACGGTGTCGGGGCGGGACTGCTCCACCGGCGCGTCGACCGCCACCCGGACGACGGTCGGGGCGACGGCGAGGTAGTCCGCCGCGTCCTTCAGCCGCAGCCGGGTCTTGAGCGGGACCGCGGAATCCCCGGCGTCGGCCGCGGCGAGGAGGGCGTCGAGCGACCCGAACTGCGTGATCAGCTTCGCGGCGGTCTTCTCGCCGATGCCCGCGACACCGGGCAGACCGTCGGAGGGGTCGCCGCGCATCATCGACATGTCCGCGTACGCGGGCCCGGCGGTCTCGCGGGGCAGGCTGTAGCGCTCGGCGATCTCGGCCGGCCCGAGGACTTCGGCCTTGGCCCAGCCTTTGCCGACGTAGATGACCGAGGTGGGCGTGGGTTCGCTGCGCACCAGCTGGAAGAGGTCCCGGTCGCCGGTGATCACCTCGACCGGGTCGGTCTTTTCGCGGGTCGCCAGCGCGCCGATGACGTCATCGGCCTCGTAGCCGGCGGCTTCGGCGGTGGCGAACCCGAACGCTTCGAGCAGCTCGAGGATGATCGGCACCTGCGGGGTGAGCGTGTCGGGCACCTCTTCGACGTCCGGGCCGCTGCCGGTCTCTTCGGCCACCCGGTGCGCCTTGTAGCTGGGCAGCAGGTCGGTGCGGAACTTCGGCCGCCAGTCGGCGTCTAGGCAGCAGACCAGCCGCGCGGGCCGCCGGTCGGTGAGGATCCGCGCGATCGTGTCGGCGAACCCCCGCACGGCGTTGACCTGCGTCCCGTCGGCGGCGCGCATCGAGTCGGGCAGGGCGAAGAAGGAGCGGAAGTACAGGCTCGCGGAGTCGAGCAGGGCAAGGGATCCGGTCACCCGCACAGACTGCCATGCCCCGGCCCGGGTGGGTGCCAAGCCACGCGACCCGGCACGGGTAGGCGCTCGACGTGGACGCGGCAGTGGTTCGGGCTCGCCTCGAAGACCGCGGCTGACCGGTTCGGTCTTTCCGGGGCCCGGAATTGTCGGTGGTGACCGGTAGCGTGGAAAATGGGGGGCCCCGCGGGCCAGGGCGGGCTGGTGCCCGGAGAGCGGGCGGCTCGCCCCCCGCGGAGCAGGGCGGCTCGCTTGCAAGCCGGGGTGGCTTGCCCCGCGAGCCGGGGTGGCTCGGGCCCGCAGGCCGGGAGCGGCGGGTGCTGGGGCGGCGCCACTCGCACCAGCCAGCAGAGCCGGCCATCGGAGCGCAGCCGGCGGCCGGGTCGGGGAACTCCACGCGCACCGGCGTGGTGCCACTCGCACTGACCATCGGAGCGCAGCTGGTGGCTGCTGGGGCGGGCCGCACTCGCACCGGCCGTCGGAGCGCAGCCGGTGGCGGGGTCGGGGAACTCCACTCGCACCGGCGTGCCACTCGCACCGGCGTGATGCCACTCGCACCGGCCACCGGAGCGCGGCCCGCGGCGGCCCGCGTCACCCGGACCGGCATGTCGTGGGCCCGGGCGCGTCCGTCGCCCGCGGCGCCCTACTAGGCTCGGCTTCATGTCGCGCCGTTCCCTCCACACGCCCGCTCCCGACGCCGCCGCCCTGCGGGTGCGGCTGGACCGTGCCCGCGCTGCCGCGGCCGCCGCGGGCACCGATGCCCTGCTGATCGCGCCCGGCTCCGACCTGCGGTACCTGCTCGGGCAGGCCGGGGGCTCGTTCGAGCGGCTCACCACCCTCGTCGTCCCCGCCGACGGCACTCCCGCGCTGGTCGTGCCCAAGCTGGAGGCGCCCGGGTACGCCGACGTCCCCACCGATGACCTCGGCGTGGAGCTGCTGACCTGGGTCGACGGCGACGACCCGTACAAGCTCGTCGCCGACCGGCTCGGCAAGCCCGGCCGGGTCGCCGTCAGCGACTTCACCCCGGCGCTGCACGTCCTCGCGCTGCGGGCCGCGCTGGGGGAGGCCGAGCAGACCCTGGCCGGTCCGGTCGTGCGGGAACTGCGGATGCGCAAGGACGCCGCCGAGATCGCGTCGCTGCGCGAGGCCGGCGCGGCGATCGACCGGGTGCACGCCCGCGTCCACGAGTGGCTGCGGCCGGGCCGCACCGAGGCCGAGGTCGGCGCCGACATCGCCGCGGCCATCGTCGAGGAAGGTCACGTCCGGGCGGACTTCGTGATCGTCGGCTCCGGCCCGAACGGTGCCAGCCCGCACCACGACGTCTCCGAGCGTGTCATCGAGCGAGGTGACGTCGTGGTCATCGACATCGGCGGCCCGCTGCCGGCCGGCTACAACTCCGACTCCACCCGCACCTACGCCGTCGGCGAGCCGCGGGACGCCGACGTGGCCGAGACGTACGCGGTGCTGCAGCGGGCCCAGGCCGCCGCGGTCGCCGCGGTCAAGCCGGGCGTCACCGCCGAGGCCGTCGACGCCGCCGCGCGGGACGTCATCGCCGAGGCGGGCTTCGGCGAGTACTTCATCCACCGCACCGGGCACGGCATCGGCCTGGACGTGCACGAGGAGCCCTACATCATCGCCGGGAACGCGCTGCCGCTGGAGCCGGGGATGGCCTTCAGCGTCGAGCCGGGCATCTACCAGCCGGGCCGGTGGGGCGCCCGGATCGAGGACATCGTCATCGTCACCGAAGACGGCGTCGCGTCCGTCAACAACCAGCCGCACGAGCTCGTCGTGCTGGACGCATGACGACCGGCGGCCTGGAGCCGCTGGACCAGTCGATCGTCCAGGAGCTCGCGTCCGATGGCCGGCGCAGCTTCACCGACCTCGCCGAGCGGGTGGGGCTGTCGGTGTCGGCGGTGCACCAGCGGGTGCGCCGCCTCGAGCAGCGCGGGGTCATCCTCGGCTACACCGCGCGGCTCGACGGCGAGCAGATCGGCCTGCCGCTGACGGCGTTGATCTCGTTGACGCCGAACGACCCGGGCGCGCCGGACGACTACCCGCAGCGGATCCAGCACATCAAGGAGATCGAGTCGTGCTACTCGGTGGCCGGCGACGAGTCCTACATCCTGCTGGTGCGCGTCCAGTCGCCGCTGGCCCTGGAGGACCTGCTGCGCCGGATCCGGGAGGCCGCGAAGGTGTCGACCCGGACGACAGTGGTGCTCTCTACGCCGTTCGAGGGACGTTCGCCGACGTTCTGACACCGGCGCTCCGTCCGGCGGCCGGGGCGCTGGTACGGTAAAAGGTATGGCAACACGTAAGGTCACTCTTTCGCTGGACAGCGGCGCGCTGGAATTCGCCGAACGAGCCGCGAAAGCCCACGGAATCTCGGTCTCGTCCTGGCTGTCGAAGGCGGCCAGGCGCGAGGCGGTGCGCACGGGTTACACGCCGCAGAGGCCGGAACCGGTCTTCGCGGAATCGGACGAGGCCGAGCGCAGCGCGGCGGAAAAGGATCTGCGTGCGCAGGGGTGAAGTCTGGACGTACCACCCCCCGACCGATCCGGCCCGGCAGCGCACGGTGGTGCTGCTGTCCTCGGACGGGGTGAACGAGTCCGAGCGGCCCTGGCTGCTCGGCACCGAACTCCTCGACCGCGACCCGATGGACATCCTCGGCGTGGCGGTCGACGCCCGCTACTGGGTCTCGACGCTCAACCTCACCCGGCTCTACCGCCCGTGGTTCGACGAGCGGATCGCCGAGATCGACCAGGACGTCCAGGAACGCATCGACATCGCGTTGCGGGCCGCCCTCGACCTCTGACCCGCGTACCGGGAGGGTCGGCCGGCGTACCCGGAGAGTCGGTCGGCGTACCTGGAGGGTCGGCTGGTGAGCCGACCCTCCAGGTACGCGAACCGACTTCCTGGGTACGCGAACCGACCGTCCGGGTACGCGAACCGGCCCCCGGGGTCAGCGGGCCACGACCTCCGGGACCGCGTGGAGCTTGCCGTCCGCGCCGGCCAGGCAGGAGGCGTTGCCGTCCTTGGCCGCGATGAACTCCGTCAGGCAGCTGGCGATCGCGGTGTGGCCGGCGGCGTTGGGGTGGAACGACTCCTGCAGCGCGTGCCCGGCGCGCTCGGCCTGGGCGAGGTCGGCCAGCTGCAGCGTCAGCCGGGTGAACCACTCCGTCGCCGGGTTCGCGCCGCCACTGCAGGCTTCGTGCTTGACGCCCGCCTTGGCCAGGTCCAGGAAACGGGCCCCGGTCTGCCGGGCGGCCGCCTTCAGCCCGGACGACAGCACGCCGATGCCGGTCTGGGCGATCCAGCGCAGGTCTTCGGTGCGGAACGGGCAGCCGTCGAGGGTGCGCAGGTTCTCCGGCAGGTCCGGGCCGATCGGGGCCGCGTAGGACTGCAGGATCAGCTGGTAGTCCGCCGGGACGTAGCCGGCGGCGGCCAGCACCGCCTTCACGTCGGACACCGCCTTCGCCACCTTCGGCACCATCGCGTCCACTTTGGACTGCCAGGTCTGCTTCAGCGCCGTGCTGCAGGGCGGGCCGCCGGCGTCGAACCAGGCCTTGAAGCAGTCGTTGACCTGGTTGGAGAACTTCGGCTCGTCGTTCGCGCCGACCGCGATCACCACCGCGGCCACCCGGTGGTCCTTCACCAGGGCGGCCAGCTGCTGCGCTTGCGAACCCTCGGTCCACTGCTTGACGTCGCCGAGCGCGACCTGCTCGGCGGGTGCGCCGGAGCAGGCGAGGTTGACGTGCGCGGTGATACCGGGGGCGGCGATCTTCCCGGCGAAGGCGTTGGGGGAGCGGTGGCACCAGTTGCCGCCCTGGCCGTTGGTGGCGGCCGTGTACTGGCCGGCGCCTTCGCCGGAGACGGTGCTGTCACCCATCGTGACGACGGTGAGCGGGCCGGTGCCCGGCGGGCCCTGCCGGGGCTGTGGCCGCCCGGGCTGGCTTTCGGAGCCGAAGAAGACGAAGAACCCGGCCAGCAAGGCCACGCACGCGAGGACGAGGGCTCCCCAATACCACCGAAGACGTCGCATCGCCGTCGATTCTACGGACCGGGTGATCGACTCCCGATCCGGACACCGTGCGTCACGACAGCCAGGTCCGCACCAGCCGGACGAGCGACCGCGCCAGGGTGGTCGAGCTGATCTCCCGGTCCCGCCGCCAGTGCCGGACCTGCTCGGCGGCGAGCGCCGCGAGCAGGACGTCCGTGGCGATCTCGGCGCCGTCCGCGCCGCCGGTTTCGAGCAGGTGCCGGCAGTGCTGCCGCCACAGGGCGTGCGCGCCGGTCCGGAACCGGGCGCCGGTCGTGGCGGTCTCGGAGAGCAGGACGAGGTCCAGCTGCCGGTCGAGGAGTTCGAGGTAGGCCTCGATGAACGCGCCGAGGCGATCGGCGGGTTCCGCGCCGGGGCCCAGCGGCGGCGGGCCGGTGAGGATCTGCGCCTGGAGCTCGCGTTCGCGCTGGTCGAGCAGGGCCATGGCGAGGCCGCCCTTGTCGCCGAAGCGGCGGTAGAGCGTGCCTTTGCCGACCCCGGCGGCGCCCGCGACGTCGTCCATGGTGACCGCGTCGACGCCGCGCTCGGCGAAGAGTTTCTCGGCGGCCTCAAGGACGCGGATCCGGTTGCGGGCGGCGTCCGCCCGCTCGCGGACGGGCGCGCCGAGGACCGGCAGCTCGGGGGGCGTTGACGAAGCGGACTGCGGTCCGCTACGGTTCGAGGACATAAGCGGACTCTAGTCCGATTCTTCGCCCGGCGGAAGCCGGCACCCCGCAAGGAGCCTCGTCATGCCCGACCTGCTGCACATTTCCGCGTCCCCACGAGGGGAAGACTCCCGGTCGCTGCGTCTGGCAGCTACTTTCCTGGACACCTACCGCAGCCTCCACCCGGACGCCGACATCGACGAATGGGACCTCTGGGACGGCTCGCTGCCCGCGTTCGGCCCGGCCGCGGCCCGCGCCAAGATGACCGTCTTCGGTGGCGGCACCCCGCAGGGCGAGGAAGCCGAAGCCTGGGCGGCCGCGCAGGCGGCGTTCGCCCGGTTCGACGCCGCCGACCGGATCCTGTTCAGCGTGCCGATGTGGAACTCCGGCGTGCCCTACGTGCTCAAGCAGTTCGTCGACGTCGTGTCCCAGCCCGGCTGGATCTTCGGCGTCGACCCGGCCACCGGCTACCGGCACCTGCTCGAAGGGCGCGGCAAGCGCGCCGCGGTCATCTACACCAGCGCGGTGTGGGCCCCGGGGCTCGGCCCGGAGTTCGGCGCGGACTTCCAGGCACCGTTCTTCACCGGCTGGCTGAACTGGACCGGCATCGACGACGTGACCGAGATCCGGTTCCACCCCACCCTCACCGGCGACGCCGGGGAAGCCGCCCGCATCGCCGGCGAAGCCGCCCGCGACACCGCCAAGACCTTCTGAAGGAGCAACCATGACCGAGACCATCGACCGCGACGCGGTCCGCGCCGGGCTCGCCGACGGCACTCTCGTCCTCGTCGACGCGCTGCCCGAGTCCTATTACACGGCCCAGCACCTGCCGGGAGCGATCAACCTTCTCGCCGGCGACGTCGCCGCCGAGGCGCCCCGGCTGCTGCCGGACAAGGCCGCCGCGATCGTCACCTACTGCTCCAACCCCGCCTGCGCCAACAGCGGCCAGGTCGCCGCGCAGCTGGCCCGGCTCGGCTACACCGACGTCCGCAAGTACGCCGCGGGCATCGAGGACTGGGTGCGCGCCGGCCTGCCCACCGAAAGCGGTCAGCCCGCCTGAGTCAGGTCCGTGGCCGCCGCCAGTTCGGCCGCGACCTCGGCGATCGCCCGTACCGCCGGGTTGTCGTTGCCCGGCACCCACACCAGTTCCGTGCGGGCGACATCGCCGTCCAGGGGCACGAACGCCACGCCGGTGCGGCGCAGGCTGTGCGAGGAACGGGCCAGCCGGGTGACGCCGACGCCGGCCGCGACCAGCCCGAGCAGGCCTTGCACGGTGGCGGCCCGCTGCACCACCCGCGGGGTGAAACCGGCCGCGGCGAAGTCGTCGTCGTAGCCGCGGTGCCACGGCTCCCAGCTGCCGCGCGGGGTGAGCACCCACGGCTCGGCCGCCAGGTCGGCCAGCTTCAGCGAGGCGCGCCCGGCCAGCGGGTGGCCGGTAGGCAGCACCGCGCACACCTCTTCGGTCAGCAGCGTCCGGGAGACCAGGTCGCCGACCAGCGGCGGCCGGGTGAACGCCAGGTCGAACCGGCCCTCGCGCAGGCCCTCGACGAGCTCGGCGATCGACGCCTCCGCCGTCGTCACCGCCAGCCCGGGAAGCCGCTCCCGCACCGCGCGGACCACCGGCGGCAGCAGGTAGTTCGCCGTCGTGGCGAGGAAGACGAGCCGGACGTCGCCGATCTCGCCGCGCACCGCCCGGCCGAGCGTCGCGACGGCTTCTTCGGCACGGGCCAGCACCGCGCGGGCCTCGGGCAGGAACAGCCGGCCGACGGCGGTCAGCCGCGCCCCGCGCGCGTCGCGGTCGAACAGCCGCACGCCGAGGGCCCGCTCCAGCACGGTGATCTGCTGGGACAGCGACTGCTGCGCGAGGTGCAGGCCGGCGGCGGCGCGGGTGAAGCTGGTCGCCTCGGCGACGGCGACGAAGTAGCGGAGCTGCCGCAACTCGGGGGTCACAGGCTCCGACTGTAGCCGCGGCAGGACATCGGTGTTGGCGCCGCGGCCGTGATCATCCCCAGGATGGAAGGGAGGAAAGCACTGGGAGGAAACGAAGATGACGAACACCGACGGCCGCGTCTGGCTGATCACCGGCTGCTCCGCCGGCTTCGGCCGGGAGATCGCGCTGGCCGCCCTCGCCGCGGGCGACCGCGTGCTGGCCACGGCCCGCCGCCCGGAAACCCTGGCTGAACTGCGGGAACGCGGGGGCGACCGGCTCCGGACCGCGGCCCTCGACGTCACCGACGCCGGGCAGGTCGACACGGCGGTGCAGGCCGCGCTCGAGGCGTTCGGCCGGATCGACGTCGTGGTCAACAACGCCGGCAGTGGTTCGGTCGGCGCGGTCGAAGAACTCACCTTGACCGAGCTGCGCGAGCTGATGGACGTGATGTTCTTCGGCGCGGTCGGGGTCACCAAGGCGGTGCTGCCGCACCTGCGCGCGCAGGGCAGCGGCACGGTCGTGCAGATCAGCTCGATGGGCGGGCAGCTGTCCCCGCCCGGCTACGGCGCCTACTGCGCGGCGAAGTTCGCCCTGGAAGGCATCTCCGAGGCGCTGGCCGCGGAGGTGGCGCCGTTCGGGGTGCGGGTGCTGATCGTCGAGCCGGGCGCCTTCCGCACCGAGTTCGGCGGCGGCCGCATGCACCGCTCCCGCACGATCGACGCCTACGCGGTGTCGACCGGCGGAACGCGCGAAGCGGTCGAGACCATGGACGGCACCCAGCCCGGCGACCCGGCCAAGGCGGCCGCGGCGATCGTCCGCGCGGTCGGCAGCGACGACGCGCCGCTGCGGCTCGCGCTGGGCGCGGACGCCGTCGAAGCGATCCGCGCCCACCACGAGGCCGTCGCGGCGGACCTGGCCGCCTGGGAGGAGGTCAGCCGGGCCACCGCGCTCGGCTAACCCCGCGCGTCCTGCAGCAGGCCGAGGACGTTGCCGTCGGCGTCGGTGAAGGTCGCCACCAGGCGCCCGTTGCCGACGTCCTTCGGCTCGTCCTTCACCTTCCCGCCCGCCGCGGTCACCTCGGCGAGCTTCGCCTCGATGTCGCCGACGTGCCAGTAGGTCACCGGCCCGGTCATGCCCTGCTGCGCGCCGTTCGGCACCAGGCCGATGTGCTGGCCTTCGGCGTCGTAGCCGACGTAGTAGGGCGCGTCGGCCTGCGGCTCGATGCCGAGCAACGCGGTGTACACGGCCTTGGCGGCGGCCAGGTCGGTGACGGGGTGCAGGACGGTCTTGATCCCCTGGGTGCTCATCTCGGGTGCTCCTGAAGTCGTGGTCTTGCGGTACGCCGGTGACGCTATTCGCGGACCGCTGAACAGCGCTTCTCGATTCCTGATCGGTTGCCGCGGCCGCTACACTCCCGACCGTCATCCGGACAGGCGATGGGGGGAACCGCGATGAGCGGGAACAGGGTTTTGGTGGCCGGAGCGAGCATCGCGGGGCCCGCGCTGGCCCACTGGCTGTGCCGGCGGGGCGCCGAGGTGACCGTGGTCGAGCGGGCCCCCGGGCTGCGTCCCGGCGGGCAGGCGGTCGATGCGCGCGGGGTGGCCAAGGAGGTCATCAAGCGGATGGGGCTGGACACCGCGGTGCGCGCGGCCCGCACCGAGACCGCCGGCGCGCACACCGTGGACGTCGACGGAAATGTGCTGGAGACCTTCAACGCCGACGACAACGGCGGCGACGGGTTCATCGCGGACATCGAGATCCTGCGCGGGGACCTGTCCGAGATACTCCACGAAGACACCCGCGATGCAGTCGAATACGTCTTCGGCGACCGGATCGCCGAGCTCACCCAGGACGCGGACGGGGTCGACGTCACCTTCGCGAGCGGCGCCCGGCGGCGTTTCGACCTGGTGATCGGGGCCGACGGGCTGCACTCCGCCCTGCGCGCGATGGTCTTCGGGCCGCGCGAGCGGTTCGTCCGCCACCTCGGGCTCGTGCTGGCCTTTTACAGCGTGCCCAACGAATTCGGGCTGGATCGCTGGATGATCGACCACCAGGACCCGGCGTCCGGGCGCTCCGCCGGCCTGCGGCCCCTCAAGGACCCCACCCGGGCGATGGCCATGCTGTCCTTCCCCTCGGACGGCTTCGACGTCGACTACCGCGACATCGACGCGCAGAAGGACCTGCTGCGGGAGCGGATGGCCGGCCTGGGCTGGCAGACCCCGCGCATCCTCGCGCACCTGGACGACACCCCGGACTTCTACCTCGACCAGGTCGCCCAGGTGGTCATGGACCGCTGGTCGGCCGGCCGGGTGGGGCTGATCGGCGACGCGGCCTTCTGCTCGTCGCCGATGTCCGGCGGCGGCACCGGGCTGGCCCTGGTCGGCGCCTACCTGCTGGCCGGCGAGCTGGCCGCCGCCGGGTGGGACCCCGAGGCCGGGTTCGCCGGCTACGAGCAGCGGATGCGCTCGTACGTCGAGGCCAACCAGGAAATCGGCCGGCTGCACATCCGGAGCCGTGCGGCGGACGCCGAGGAAGCCGAGCTCGACATGGAGGCGCTGATGCCGTTGATCGAGCGGGCGATCAACGGTGCCGCGTTGCCGGGCTATGCCGGTGTGCCGGATGTGCGGGCGTCGGTCAGTCCAGCAGGGCGGTGAGGACTCCGTCGAGGAGGCGGACGCGGCGGTCGGCGATGCGGTGCGCCTGTTTGTCGTGGGTGGCATGGAGGTGCTGATGCCGTTGATCGAGCGGGCGATCAACGGTGCCGCGCTGCCTGGCTATGCCGGTGTGCCGGATGCCCGGGCGTCGGTCAGTCCAGCAGGGCGGTGAGGACTCCGTCGAGGAGGCGGACGCGGCGGTCGGCGATGCGGTGCGCCTGTTTGTCGTGGGTGGCATGGAGGTGCTGATGCCGTTGATCGAGCGGGCGATCAACGGTGCCGCGTTGCCGGGCTATGCCGGTGTGCCGGATGTGCGGGTTTCGGTCAGTCCAGCAGGGCGGTGAGGACTCCGTCGAGGAGGCGGACGCGGCGGTCGGCGATGCGGTGCACCTCTTCGTCGTGCGTCGCGACGATCACGGCCGCTCCCTCCTCCGCGCACCGGCGCAGCAGCCGCAGCACCCGGGGCGTCGAGCCGGCGTCCAGGTGCGCGGTCGGCTCGTCGGTGAGCAGGACCCGCGGCCGGCCGGCGACCGCGCGGGCCAGCGCCACCCGCTGCTGCTGCCCGAACGAGACCTCCAACGGGTAGCGGTCGCCGAGCTCGCCGATGCCCAGCTCGTCCAGCAGGCCGGTCACCCGCTCGGCGATCGCCGACGGGGCCGGGCGCGGGACGTCGGAGCGCAGCCGCAGCGGCAGGGCGACGTTCTCGGCGATCGTCAGCTCGTTGGCCAGCCCGAGCGCCTGCGGCAGCACCGCGCAGGTGTGCCACGGCGGCGCGCCGCTGATCGGGACGCCGTCGAGCAGCACGCAGCCGGCGTCGGGGGAGTCGAACCCGCACAGCAGGGCCAGCAGCGCGCTCTTGCCCGATCCCGACCGGCCCGACACCGTCACGAGCTCACCGGCGCCGACGCGCAGTTCCAGCCCGCGCAGCACCTCGATGTCGCCGCTGGGATGGGCGAAACTGCGGCGCAGCCCGACCGCTTCCACGAGTGTCATGCCGGCAGCTCCCGTTCTTCGATGCCTTCGAGCGCGCCCTTGTGCAGCCGGGCCACCCGCGCGCCGAGGTCGATCAGGCGTTCGTCGTGCGAGGCGACCAGGACCGCGAAATCCTGGTCCACCAGGTACTGCAGGGTGTCCAGCACCAGGTCGGCCGACGCCTCGTCCAGCTGCGACGTCGGCTCGTCGGCGAGGATCACCGTCGAGCGCGCGGCGAGCACGCACCCGAACGCCAGCCGCTGCTGCTGCCCGCCCGACAGCGCCGAAATCTTCCAGCTGCCGGTGCCGTGCAGGCCCAGCTGCCCGAGGATGTCGTCCGCCGCGCACTCGGTCCCGGCGGCCTCGGCCGCGGCGTGCAGGTTCTCGGCCACGGTCAGGTAGCCCAGCAGGTTGTCGGCCGGGTTCTGGAACACCAACCCCAGGTGGTGGCGCCGCAACGCCCGCCGCTCGCGGTGCTTGAGCTTGCGGACGTCGGCGCCCTGGAACGTCAGCGTGCCGCGCGCGGGCTGCTCGAACAGCCCCAGCACCCGCAGCAGCGTCGACTTCCCCGACCCCGACGGGCCGGCGAGCACGGTCATCCCGCGCGCGGGCACGTCGAGGCTGACGTCGTCGACCCCGGTGACGAGCCCGGCGGGCGTCGGGTAGTCGACGCCGATGCCGCGCAGGGAAAAGATGGGCTTCTCAGGCACGGATCAGCTCCGCGGTCCGGGCGGTGCGCACCGAGCGCACCGCGATCCAGCCGGCCAGCGCGACCACGGCCACGCCGATCGCGACGACGGTCAGCACGAACGGCAGCGGATCCGGGAGTTCCGAACGCGGCGCGAGGAAGGTCGCCGGGTCGAACCGCGGCACCGACAAGCCCGCCACCGAGACCCCGCACACGACGCCGACGACGATCGCCAGCCCGCTCAGCGCCCCCAGCTCCATCAGGTGGCTGGCCAGGAGGGTCCGCGGCCGCATGCCCATCCGCAGCACCAGCGCCCCGGCGAGGGCGTTCTGCCGCCGCCGGACTTCGACCGCCACGAGCAGTGCCAGGATCGCCACCACGCCGAGCACCGCGCCCAGCAGGGCCACGAACGAGAACGTCCACGACACGACGAAGAACGGCAGACCGTCCAAAGCGGACTCGCGGCTGATCCGGTTCGGGAGGTACACCCCCGCCGCGCGCAGCGCGGTGGTCGCCTCCGCCATCGGCGCCGTCGTCAGCACGCTCCACTTCGGAATGCCGTCCAGCTGCGCGTGGCTGAGCACCGTGCGGGATACGACGTAACCGGGGGAGGTGCCGATCATCGGGAACACCGGCAGGTCCCTGGCGACGACCGCGTCGGGCAGGCCGTCGGGCAGCCGGGCGTCCTGTTTGGCCGTGTGCCCGACGCGGAGCACCGGTGTGCCGCGCGGGTCCGGCCGCGAGATCTTCTCGAGCAGCCCGGCCAGGTCGTCGCCGGGCACGCGGTCCACCGCGGCGCCGCGGGTGAACGTCGCCGGGTCGACCACCAGCACCACGCTGCCGGTCCCGGTCAGCTCGCCGACCACCGTGCTCGTCCCCGCCAGCGACGCGGGCATCGGGACCTGGCCCATGCCGATCGGGCTGTCGGTGTCGAGGCGGGCGTTGCTGCCGACGAAGATCGCCGACTTGGTGTCGAGGGCCTCCTCCTGGCCGTCGGCGATGCCGATCCCGGTGGCGAGCGTCCCGATCGCGAGGGTGCCGATGACGAGCACCCCGGTCACCGGGGCGCGGGCGCCGGCCAGCCGCCGGATCGCCAGCTGCAGCGCCGGGCGCGACCAGAACCGGGCCCGGTGCGAGGCGTGCAGCGCCAGCCACGCCAGCCGCGCGGTCAGCAGCCCCACCGTCAGCACCACGAACACCGGGTAGGTCAGGGCGACCGGGTCCACCTGGGGCAGGGGATTGCCCAGCCGTGACGTCGTGCCGTAGTGCGCCAGGCGGGTCCAGCCCAGCCACGCCATGCCCGCGGTCGCCAGTTCCCAGGGGAAGTAGGCCAGCAGCCGGACTCGCTTGCGGCCGCCGCGGCGGATCCGGCCGAGCTCGAACTCCCGGTGCACCCGTACCGCGACGACCAGCGCCAGCAGCGCCAGCGACACCGCGAGCGTCACGGCCGCGACGACGGCGGCGCGCAGCTCGGCCGCCGGATCCGGGGTGCCGGGCGGGCCGTACACGCCGAGCAGCAGCCGCGCCGCGACCGCGCCGGCCGCCCCGCCGAGCAGGATCGGCAGGCCGAGCTCGGCGACGGCGAGCCCGCCGAGTGCCGCCGGGCCGCTGCCGCGCGCGGAGAGCAGCCGCAGCTGCGGGTGCCGCCGCTGGTACCACTGCAGAGCGACCGTGCCGAGGCCCGCGCAGCCGACCAGGACGCTGATCAGCGCGAGCGGCAGGATCGAGACGAACACGTTGTCCTGCGCCTGGCGGGAGATCTGCACCGAACGCTGGAACGTCGGGACGTCGGCGGCGATCAGCGAACCGAGCCCCTGGGCGGTCAGGTCGGCGCGGACGTCGGCGACCAGGTCCTGCGAGCGCTGCTGCAGGTCCTCCGCCGCGCTCAGCGTCGTCGGCGCCGGCTCGTAGAAGGAGACGTGGAAGTACTGCATCGTCGGCAGCCCGATCGCCTGGATCGTGTCGTCGAAGGTCTTGCGGTCGGTGGCGAAGACGATGGAGTCGATCGGGTCGTCGACCAGCCGGTCGATCACGGCACCGGACTGCTGGGAACACCACCACCGCGGCGGCGGGTCGAGCAGGTCGCCGTAGATGCCGGTGATCGGCGGCAGCGGGATGCCCTGCAGGCTCGGCTTGGTGCCGATGCCGATGTGCTCGGCGTCGGCCACCACGTTGCCCAGCCACAGCCCCGGCGTGCGCGCGCCCTGCCGCAGCGTCAGGTTGTCCAGGCCCGCCTGGTCGCGGTAGCCGAGGCGGATCTTGTAGTGCGGGTCGCCGTTGAACTCGGTACCCCGCAGCACGTTCGTGAACTGGCCGACGACGGGCGCGCCGAACCCGTGGGCGGCCGCGTGCCGCTGGATGGTGCCGGTCACCGCGGGGATGTCCCGCACCGGCATGTTGCCCTTGCCGAACATCGGGCCGTAGCTGTCCGGGCAGGTGATGCCCGTCTGGTACCGCACCGCCGCGCCGCCGGCCGCCGAGGCCTGCAGCACCGCGGCGCTGCCGAGGAAACACGCCAGCAGTGCGGTCACGGCCGCCACGACCAGCGTCAGCGGGCTGGAGAGGGCGGCCTTCGGAGCCGCTCGCCACGGCTTGGTCACTGTGCGTCGTCCATTCTTCCCCCACGTCACCCGCATGGACCAGGACGCTACCGGCCACCCCCGGTGGTTGGAACGTTTTTGTTCCGATCGTTGCTCACCCCATGTGTTCAAGCCGGGGGAGGCGCCGCCGAGCAATCCCTACCGCCATCCGGCCTGTTTAGTGGTCTAGACCTTGACGGGCGGATTGGTCTGATCCAATCCTGAGGGGGTTCCCGCCGTGCTCCGCCGCCGCACGGCTCCCCGCCGGCTTTGGAGCGCAGATGCGTCGACGCAGATCTTTCTCCCGATTGTCCGTTTCCCTGGCCCTGGCGGCGTTCTCGGCCGGTTCGCTGGTCGCCGCCGCCGGAACCGCCGACGCCGCCACGCCGCTGCCCGCGCACGTCTTCGCGCCGTACTTCGAAGCCTGGACCGGCGAGAGCCCCGCCGCGCTGGCGCAGCAGTCCGGCGCCAAGCACCTCACCATGGCGTTCCTGCAGGCCGCCACCAAGGGCTCGTGCACGGTGTACTGGAACGGCGACACCGGGATGCCGGTCGCCACCGGCACCTTCGGTGCCGACATCGCCACCATCCGCTCCCGCGGCGGCGACGTCATCCCGTCCTTCGGCGGCTACACCGCCGACAACACCGGCACCGAGATCGCCGACAGCTGCACGAACGTCGACTCGATCGCCGCCGCCTACGAGTCGGTGATCACCACCTACGACGTCCCGCGCCTGGACATGGACATCGAGGACAACTCGCTGACCAACTCCGCCGGGATCGACCGCCGCAACAAGGCCATCAAGAAGGTCCAGGACTGGGCCGCGGCCTCCGGTCGCTCGCTGCAGATCTCCTACACCCTGCCCACGACCACGCGCGGCCTCGCCGACAGCGGCCTGGCCGTACTGCGCAACGCCGTCACCAACGGCACCCGCGTCGACGTCGTCAACATGATGACCTTCGACTACTACGACAACGCCGCCCACGAGATGGCCACCGACACCCAGACCGCCGCGACCGGCCTGGTTTCACAGCTGGGCACGCTCTACCCGGGCAAACCGCAGGCGCAGCTGTGGGCGATGGTCGGGATCACCGAGATGATCGGGGTCGACGACTTCGGGCCGGCCGAGACCTTCACCACCGCCGACGCCGCCACCGTCTACGACTGGGCCGTCGCCAAGGGCATCAACACCCTCTCCTTCTGGGCGCTGCAACGCGACAACGGCAGCTGCCCCGGCGGCGCGGCGGCGGACAACTGCTCCGGCATCGCCCAGGACACCTGGTTCTTCAGCCACGCGTTCGAGCCGTTCACCGGCGGTACCTCCGTGCCCGGCAACGACTTCTCCCTCGCCGCCAGCCCGGCCTCGGCCGCGGTGGACCCCGGCGGCTCGGCGTCGGCGACGGTGACCACCGCCGTGACGTCCGGCTCCGCCCAGCAGGTCACGCTGTCGGTCACCGGCGCGCCCGCCGGCGTCACCGCGTCGGTCAGCCCCGGTTCGGTGACCGCGGGCGGCAGCGCGACGCTCTCGGTCGGCACCACCTCGGCCGCCGTCCCCGGCAGCTACCCGCTCACCGTGACGGGCACCGCCGCCTCCGGCCGCCACAGCACCACCTTCACCCTCACCGTCAAGGGCACCCCGCCCGCGGGCGGGGTGGTCAACGGCGGCTTCGAAACCGGCGCGCTGAGCCCGTGGACCGGCCCCGGCGACGCGGTCGTCGCCTCACCGGCGCACTCGGGCACCCACGCGCTGCAGGTGACGCCCTCGGCGTCGGCCACGGGCGAAGCGGCGCAGAACGTCACGCTCGCCGCGAACCACGCCTACACGCTCACGGCGTGGGTCCAGGGCAGCTACGCCCACGTCGGTGTCCGCGGCGGGGCCACCGCGAGCGCGTGGACCTCGAGCAGCGGCTGGACGCGGCTGTCGGTGCCGTTCACGACCGGCGCGTCCGGGGCGGTGACCGTGTACGTCCACGGCTGGTACGGCCAAAGTGCCGTCTTCGCGGACGATTTCGCGATCGGCTGAGCCGCTTCGGGGGGTCCGGGTGGCGGAGCCCCCGGCCCGGGGCGGAGCCCCGGTGTCACTGAGCTTTCGGCGGCGGCCCGGTTGAGCAACACGGAGGTTGGCCGGGCCGCCGCGGGCCGCGAGACTGCGGGGGACGATCTTTCGCCCACCTGGAGGAATCGATGCCGCACATCCCGCTCGACCCGCAGCTGCCCGGCATCCGGTCGCTGATGGCGTTCCGGCCCGAGACCGCGGTCCCGCTCAACCACCTGGCGCAGACCCTGCTGCGCGGCCCGAGCAGCCTGAGCGTCGGCGAGCGCGAACTGATCGCGGCGGTCGTGTCGAACGGCAACGAGTGCCGCTTCTGCCACGGCTCCCACGCCGCCGCGGCGGCCGAGACCCTCGACGGCGGCCGCACGGTGGTCGACGCGGCCTGCGCCGGGATCGACGACGCACCGGTGGGGGAGAAGGTGAAGGCGCTGCTGCGGATCGCCCTCGCCACCCGCGAGACCGGTCGCGCCGTGACGCCCGAACTGGTCGCGGCGGCCCGCGCGGAAGGCGCCACCGACGTCGAGCTGCACGACACGGTCCTGATCGCCGCGGCGTTCTGCATGTACAACCGCTACGTCGACGGCCTCGCCACGGTGGCCCCGGACGACCCGGCGGCTTACGAGCAGATCGGGAAGGCGCTGGCCGCCGAGGGCTACGGCGGCTGAACCGCATCTCCGACGTCGGATAGGCTCCCGCCGGCAACGTTGAGGGGGGACTTCGATGTCGAGATTCGTCAAGCCCGCACTGTGGACGATCGGGGCGCTCGCCGCCGGCGGGTTCGTCTTCTGGCTGCTGCTGGCGCTGAACATCCCGTACAAGAGCACCGCCGCGCCCGAAACCACGCCGCTCACCACGTCGGCGGCGGCCACCACGGAATCGCCGCCGCCCGTGCCCGGGCCGCCGGCGGAGAGCGAAGCGTGGGTCGTCGACGTCCGGCCGGGCCCCGACGACCACACCGCGCTGCTGCACGTCGAGCTGCCCACCTGTGCTGTCGAACCGCACGTCGAGTTCACCGAGATCGGCGACGGCATCCGGGCCGCCGTCCGGTACCGGGTCCCGGACGGCGCGAAGTGCGGGCAGGCCCCGGCCGACATTCCGGTCAAGACGGTCGCACCGATCGGGAAGCGGCTGGTGATCGTCAACTCCGCGGACCCCTGGGGACTGCGATCCGGCGTCTTCAAGAAGTGCGACCGGGTGGTCGCGTGCGACCCGCCGGCCGACCACTGCGACCCGGCGTGGGTCGCGGAAATCGAGTACAGCACCGAGGCGGAATTCCCCGGCACCACCCGGGCGTGCGACCAGAACTGGCTGATCCACGACCTGCAGCGGCACCGCGGCCAGGCCCCGAACCGGGTCGCCTACCGCTGGGCGGGCAACGGCTGGTCGAGTTTCGCCTCGGCGAAGGGCGGTGGCTGCGGTGAGATCGTGGCCGCCGAACCGAAGTTCCCGACGGCCCTCTGCCAGAACCTCAACCCCGCGGGGTGAGGCTCGCGGTGGCTTTCCGGATTCGGAAGCGGTTTGGAAGCCGGAACCGGCACAATGCGGGGGAACGCGAAGGAGCCTGACGATGAAACGTGCTGTAGCTGCCGCTTTGCTCACCGCGGCCGCGCTCGCCGTGCTCGCCCCCGCGGCGTCCGCGACGAGCGGACCTCCGAACACCCCGTCGCCGGTCGGCGGGGTGGGAAGCGGTCCCTACATCGGCGACGTGCCGCAACCCGGTCCTGGGGGTCAGTGACCGAAGTGGACGAGGACCACGGTGCCTTGAGAAACCCGCTCCGGGTGTCCTAAGGCACCAGCACGACGCGGCCCGGGCGGTGCCACGCCCGGGCCGCCTCCTGCAGCGGGACGCGCTCGTAGCCGACCGTCAGCGCGCCCGTCATCGTCTGCGCCACCACGGTCAGCAGCGCTTCGCGGCGCTCGCCGGCGGTGAGCTCGTTGTTCGTGTAGCCGAGGATGCGCAGCGACCGGCCGCGCAGGACGGCCGAGGGCACCGGGCACACCTCGCCGGCCGCGCTGCCGAGGTTGACCAGCCGGCCGCCCGGGCGCAGGGTGTGCAGCGCCGCCGCGGCCGGGAGCCCGCACACCGGGTCGAGCACCAGGTCGACCGGCCCGGCCACCTCGCCGAGTCGTCGTGCCAGCCCCTCGGCGTCTTCGCCGTCCTCGAGCCGGACCGTGTCGTCCGCGCCGAGCCGGCGGGCCTGGTCCAGCGCCGCGTCCGACCGCGCGCACGCCACCACCCGGCCGGCCCCGGCCACCCGCGCCAGCTGGACGGCCGACTGCCCGACCACCCCGCCCGCGCCGAGCACCAGCACGGTCTCACCCGCGGCGAGTTCGCCCTTGCCCGTCAAGCACATCCACGCCGCGACCGCCGACAGCCCGAGCGCCGCGACGAGCGGGGGATCGGCCTCCTCCGGCAGGGTGACCACGTCGGCGGACGCGGCCACGGCGTGCTCGGCCATGCTGCCGTCACCCGGGCGCATGCCCGCCGCCGTGGCGAACCAGACCGGCTTCCCCGCCAGCACTCCGACCCCTTGCACCCCCGGCACGTAGGGCGTGGCGGGGGTGCCGAAGTAGGACGTGCCGGACGCGCAGAGCAGGTCGAGCGGGGTGATCGGCGCCGCCGTCACGCGCACGGCCACCTCGCCGGGCCCGGGGGCCGGCTCCGCCCGCTCGGCCACGACCGGGGGTTGCCCGGGCGTCCGGATCTCGGCCGCGATCACACCGGCTGCAGGACGAAGTCGTACCGGGCCTCGAGCCACGGCTGCGCCGATTCGCCGCCGTCCGGCGTCGGCCCGGGCTCGCGCGGCTCGAACGCGACCACCAGCTCCTGCTTCGTGCCGAACACGACGTCGCTGTCCAGGTACTGCGCGCCCTCCTGGAACAGGTGCGTGATCAGCGGCTCGAACCCGGCGGCGTTGATCAGGAAGTGCACGTGGGCGGGCCGGAAGTGACTGATGTCGGTGTCCCGGATGAGCGCGCCGACCGGGCCGTCCATCGGGATCGAATACCCCTTCGGCGCGATGGTGCGCAGGCAGTAGGTCCCGTCGGCGCGGCTGGTGTACTTCGCGCGCAGCCGGGCCTCGTCGACGTCGGCGACCTGCGACTCGTACGCGCCTTCCTCGTCGGCCTGCCAGACGTCGAGGACCGCGCCGACGACGGGGAAGCCGTCCAGGCCGCGGACCGTGCCGGTGACGTAGAGCGGCGTACCGGGCAGGCCGTCGGACATGTCGCCGCCGAACTCCTTCTCCGGCGAACCCTCGATGTGGAAGGGGCCGAGCACGGTGGCCGGGGTCGCCTTCGCGTCGAAGGCGTGGTTCATCTGCACCACCAGCATGCTCAGGCCGAGCACGTCGGAGGCGAGGATGAACTCCTCCCGCTTCTCGTCGCTGATCCGCCCGGTGTCGGTCAGCCACCGCATCGCGGCCATCCACTCGGGCTCGCTCAGCCGCACCTCGCGCGCGAAGGCGTGCAGGTGACGCACGAGCGCCGACATCACCTCGGCCGTCCGCGGATCGTGCGCGCTCGCCCAGCGCTGCGCGGCGAGCTCGGTGATGTTGTCCTCGGTGACCAGCTGCATCGGCGTTCCTCTCACGCGTGCGGATCCGGCGGGACCGACCGGTTGTTCAGGTCGACGGACAGGAAGATGTCGTTCGCGACGGGGTGCCGCAGCTCCTCGGCGAGCTGGCCGATCAGCCCGGCGGTGCGGGCCAGGAGCGCGAACCCGCGCAGCAGCTCCAGCGGCAGCCCGAGGTCGGCGAGCGCGGCGCCGCAGACGCCGGCCCCGTTGAGCGGCAGCGTCTTGCCCAGCACCCGCGGGTGCACCCGGCCGATCGCGGCGAACAGCTCCAGGTGCGGGCCGCGCAGGCCTTCGGCGTCGGCGATGGCGAACAGCCGCGGGGTGCGCGGGTCGCCGTCCTTGTGCACGTGGTGCCCGAGGCCGGGGACGAACTTCTTTTCGGCGCGGCGCTTTTCGACGGTTTCGAGCGCGAGTGCGTCCCAGCCCTCGGTGTCGGTGGGCCGTTCGACGCCGGTAAGGACGTCGTGCAGGAAGCGGCCGCAGTCCTCGGTGACGCCGAGGAACCGCGACCCGCCGCCCAGCAGGCCGGCCGCCAGGGCACCCTGGACCGAGTCCGGCGCGGACAGGTACGTCAGCCGCGTGACGATCGCGGTCGGGGTGAAGCCGTGGTCGGCCAGCGCGGCCAGCACCGCCTCGAAGACCCGGGTTTCCCCTTTGGACGGACGTCGCTGCGTCGCCAGCCAGAAGGCGAGCTCGCCGAACCCGACCGTGCCCATGACGTCCTCGGCCAGGTCCTGCCCGAGCAGGGTGATCTTGTCCTTTGTGGATGCCCCGAGGGCGGTTTCGTAGACCGGGTCAGCCATCGGCGGCCTCCGTCAGCCACGCCCGCAGTTCGGCGCCGTGTTCGTCGAGCTCCGGCGGCGGCAGCCGGTAGCCGGCCGGGGTCGCGGAGAACCGGATGGGGTGGCGGGTCGTCGGGACCGCGCGGTCGCCGGCGCCGACCTCGACGATCGGGTCGAGGCCGAAGCGTTCGGCCATCGCGAACCCGCCGTCGATCGTGTTGATCGGTCCACACGGGACACCGACCTTCGTCAGCGCGTCGAACCAGTCCACCGCGCCGCGTTTCGCCAGCCGCTCGACCAGGAGCGGCCGGAGCTCTTCGCGGTTCTTCGTGCGGTCGGCGTTGCGGGCGAACCGCGGGTCGTCCGGGACCTCGGGCAGGTCGAGGACTTCGCACAGCCGGCGGAACTGCCCGTCGTTGGCCGCGGCGACGATCAGGTCGGCGTCGGCGGTCGGCAGCGGTTCGTAGGGGAACACGCTGGGGTGGGCGTTGCCCATCCGGTACGGCACCACGCCACCGGCGGCGAAGGCCGAGCTGTGGTTGACCAACCCGGTCAGCGCCGAGGACAGTAGGTTGACCTCGACGTGCTGGCCCGCACCGGTCGCGTCGCGGTGGCGCAGCGCGGCCAGGATGCCGATCACCGCGTGGTTGCCCGCCATGACGTCGAACACCGAGATCCCGGCCCGGTACGGCGGGCCGTCCGGATCGCCGGTCAGGCTCATCAGCCCCGAGATCGCCTGCACCATCAGGTCGTAGCCGGGCACGTGGGCGCCTTCGCCGGCGCCGAACCCGCTGATCGAGGCGTAGACGCTGCCGGGGTTGACCCGGCGGACCGTCTCGTAGTCCAGGCCGTACTTGGCCAGCCCGCCGGGCTTGAAGTTCTCGATCAGCACGTCCGCGCGGGCCGCCAGCTCGCGCGCGACGACGGCGTCGGCCTCGTCGCGCAGGTCGAGCGCGATGGACCGCTTCCCGCGGTTGACGCCGAGGTAGTAGGTCGAGACGTCCCCGCGCACCGGGGGCATCCACGTGCGCGTCTCGTCACCCTGCGGCCCCTCCACCTTGACGACGTCGGCGCCCAGGTCGGCGAGCAGCATCGTGGCGTACGGGCCGGCCAGCACCCGGGAGAAGTCCGCGACCAGCAGCCCGGACAGCGGGCCGGGGGGTGGTTCCACGCGACGCCTCCACTCGTGTCCGCCTGTCGGACTAGTGTCCGCATTTTGCTCCCGCGTGCCGTTCCGGTCAAGGCAGCGCTGTCGAAGGCGGCGCGGTCACGGGAGTGCGGGCACGGTGACGTGCGGGACGCCGTCCAGCCGCGCGAAGTCCGCGCTGATCTCGCCGGCGGTCTGCAGCAGCAGCGGCAGGTGGTGGTCCAGCAGCTTCTCGACCGGTGTCTCGGCGGCATGGCAGTTGACGTTGACCCCGGCGATCACCCGCCCGGACCCGTCGCGCAGCGGCGCGGCCACCGACCGGATGCCCAGCGCGAGCTGCTCGTCGGTGAGCGCCCAGCCGCGGGCGCGGACCTCACGCAGTTCGGCGTCGCGCTCGGCGCGGTCCGGCTGCCAGCGCGGCACCAGCCCCGACCGGGTCGGTTCCGCGAGCACCGCCTCCAGCTCCGCCGGCGGCAGCGCCGCCAGCTGGACCTTGCCCAGCGACGTCGGCAACGCCGGGAACCGGGTGCCGATCTGCACGCTCAGGCCGACGATCTTCGGCACCGCGACCCGGGCGACGTACACGATGTCCGAGCCGTCGAGCTGGGCGATCGAACACGACTCGTTCGTGCGGGCGACCAGGCGCTCCAGGTGCGGCCGGGCGACGTCCCACAGGCCCATCGAGCGCACGTAGGCGACGCCGAGGTCGAGCACGCGCGGGGTCAGGGCGTAGCCGCGCCCGTCGGTGCGGACGTAGCCGAGTTCTTCGAGGGTGAGCAGGATCCGGCGGGCGGTCGGGCGGGCCAGGCCGGTGGCGGTGGCCACCTCGGCGAGCGTCATCTCCGGCCGGTGCGGCCCGAACGCCGTGATCACCTCGAGCCCGCGCGCCAGCGCTTCGATGAAATCGGGACCGGTTCCCTCGCGTGGCATGCGCCACCTCCCTCTCCGATGGTCCTGCCCGCAGCGTAGCCGCGGGGATTGACACCGGCGCGGCACTGGGCAAAGGTGACTTCACCCGCCGAATGTCCGTGGAGCGGACAAGTGTACGCAGTGCTCGTAATGGAGGCAGTCATGTCCGGATCGATCGTCCTGCGGGGTGGCACCGTGCTGACCCTCGACGACGCGCGCCGCGTCCTCACCGGCGAAGACGTCCTCGTCGAAGGCGACCGGATCACCGCGATCGGGCCCGCGCTGGAGGTCCCGGCGGGCACGACCGAGATCGACGCCTCCGGCGGCATCGTCATGCCCGGGATGATCGACACTCACCGCCACCTGTGGCAGACGGCCATGCGCGGCTACGGCGCCGACTGGACGCTGACCCAGTACTTCGTCTGGTACTACCTCGAGTGGGGCAAGGTGTTCCGCCCCGAGGACATCTACGCGGGCAACCTGCTCGGCGCGTGGGAGGCCCTGGAAGCGGGCGTCACGACCACCGTCGACTGGTCCCACGGCCTGCAGACCACCGGGCACGCCGACGCGGCGGCCGACGCGCTCGAAGCCGTGCCCGGCCGGTTCGTCCTGGCCTACGGCAACATCCAGGACGCCCCGGCGAACTGGACGGGCACGGGGGAGTTCCGCGACTTCGTCTCGCGGCGCACGGGTGGTGACCTCGGCTTCCAGCTCGCCTTCGACGTCACCGGTGACCCGGCGTTCCCCGAGAAGCCGGCCTTCGAAGTGGCCCGCGACCTCGGCGTGCCGGTGACCACGCACGCCGGCGTGTGGGGCGCGACCGGCGACGACGGCATCCGGCTGATGTACGACCACGGGTTCATGACGCCCGAGACGATCTACGTCCACGGCGCCTCGCTGTCGGCCGACTCCTACCACCGCATCGCCGCCACCGGCGGCTCGGTGTCGGTCTCGACCGAGAGCGAGCAGAGCGCCGGCCAGGGCTATCCGCCCACCTGGGCGCTGCGCAAGTACGGCATCCCGGTGTCGCTGTCGATGGACACCTCGGTGTGGTGGAGCGGCGACCTGTTCTCGGCCATGCGCGCCACCCTGGGCGCCGACCGGTCCCGGGAGCACCTGGAGGCCCACGCCACGGGCGAAACGGTGACGCACGCGGCTTTGCGCGCGGAACAGGTGGTGGAGTGGGCCACCCGCGGCGGTGCCGCGGCCCTGGGCCGCTCGGACCTGGGCAGCCTCGAGGTCGGCAAGAAAGCCGACGTCGTGCTGCTGAAGAACGACGACTCCCCGGTGTCGTTCCCGCTGCTGAACCCGTACGGCCACGTGGCGTTCCAGGCCCAGCGCGCCGACGTCCACACCGTGCTGGTCGGCGGCCGGGTGGTCAAGCGCGACGGCAAGCTGGTCGGCGCCGACCTGCCCGCCGTCCGGCGGCACGTCGAGGGGACGGTGGAGCACCTGCGCGCCCAGCTGGGCGAGGAGGCGTGGCAGCAGGGGATGAACCCCGACGTCCCCGAGGCGAAGATCCTCGACAACCCGTACACCTACACCGACTACCAGAGCGGCACCACCCACGGCGGCTGAGCTACCGTTTCCCACCGTGGCCCAGGTCTTCGTCCAACCCGCCTACGGCACCGCGGACGCCCGCCGCTACGGCGCGGAATCCCTCGACCGGACCGTTGCCTTCCGCGAGCTCGCCGACCTGCTCGAGCCCGCGGACCTGGCCCGCCTCGACGCCCTGCACCCGGGCGGCCGGGCCCGGTTCTGGGGTGCGAGGGACAAGTACGACCGCCGGATGGACACCGTGACCACCGGCGACGTCGTGCTCTTCACCGGCCGCAAGCACGTCCAGGCCGCGGCGGAGGTGGGCCACGGGTTCCGCAACCCCGCCTTCGCGCGCCGCCTCTGGAACCCGGACCCGGGCAAGTGCCTGTTCAGCAACGTCTACAGCCTGCGTCGCTACCGGCGCGTCGAGCTGCCCTACGAGGCGATCTGGGCGCTGCCCGGCTTCAACCCCGGCGACAACTTCATGGGCCTGCGGTTCCTGGACGAAGCGAAGTCCGCCGCCGTGCTGGGCCTGCTTTCCGGCGCCTCCGCGCACTGAGCACGCCGATCAGCAGCGCGGCATCACGTCGTCGAAGGTCGCGCAGTTGTCCTGGTACCAGGGGATCGACTGCCACTCGTCGGCCGTCAGGATCCGGGACGTGTCGCCCGCGACGAACTTCCAGGGGCCGTAGTAGGAGTTGCTGAACCAGTAGTTGCCCTGGTCGCGGGTGATGGCGTCCTGGACGATCTTGCCCTGGTACGGCGACCAGGACGGGTACGTCCCCCAATTGGACAGCAGCGCCATCTTGCCGCAGACCCCGTTCGTGCAGCCGGCGACGGCCGGGTCGAAGCGGAACGTGTTGTCGTGCACCTCGACCAGCTGGGTCTTCCAGCGGCAGTCGTCGTACAGCGGCGGCGACGCGATGCCGGGCGCCGAGCACTGCGTCCGGTCGGCGACGAGCTTGGTGCAGGTGTTGATCGAGGTGTTGGCCGGGCTGTTGCAGAACCGGTCGGCGTTCTCCCAGGCGGTGATGCCGGACCAGTTGTCCTCGAAGGTGTTGTCGTAGATGTCGATGAGGTGGGTCCGGGCCGGCACGCGCGGCTCGCCGCCCGACTCGGACAGGTAGACGCTCGCCACCGGGAAGTTGTCACCGCGGTCGGCGCGGCGCTTGCCCGCCACCAGGCTGTTGCGGCGCAGGACGTTGTCGCGGAACACGAGGTTGTAGCTGATCTCGTAGAACAGCGCCTCGGCGTCGTTGTCCTCGATGAGGTTGTTCTCGATCAGGAAGTCGTTGTTGTCGGTGTCGGCCCAGAGCCCGGCGCCGTGGTTGTGGTGGATCCAGTTGCCGCGGACGTCGGCCTTGTCGACGACCCAGAACTTGACCCCGCCGCTGCAGCCGCATCCGGGACTGCGCGTTTCCCAGTCGTCGGTGTTGTTCCCCGAGATTTCGTTGCCTTCGATGATCAGCGCGGTGATCGTGCTGTCCGATCGGTAGGCGTTCATGCCGTATTGCCCGTTGTTGCGCAGGCAGCTGTGCCGCACCTCCTGGCGGGCACCGGCCATGATTCCCGCGCCTTTGTTGTTCTGCACGGTGGTGTTTTCGATGATCCAATGTTCGCCGGAATCGTGGTTCACCACGCCCTGGTCCTGCGGGGCGACGAAGTTCTGGATGGTGAGCCCGCGGATGACGACGTCCTTCGCCTGCTGGGTGAAGGCCGCGCGGTTGATGCCCTGCCCGTCGAGCACCGCGCCCGGGGCGCCGAGGTAGACGTCGCCGTCCTTGGGGATGACCTGGCCGAACGGGTCCGTCGCCAGCAGGTGCGTGCCCGCGGGCAGCCAGAACGTCGTGCCGGGCGGCGACTCCTGCGACTTGTGGTAGAGGTCGCCGGGCACCGCGGCGTCGATGGCGACCGCGCCCGCGGGGGCCGTCGTGTTGGCCAGTGGCTGGTGATCGCACACCGGCCCGGGCGTCACTTCGGCGGCGGCCACCGCCGGGCCGGGCGGCACCACGAACGCGGCCAGCAGAACGACAGCCAAAATGGATCTGATCGGCGACATGCCGTGAACCTACGCAATTGACCGCGCAATGGCTTGGGCCGAACGAGTCCATTCCTGCGCTTTTCGGGTGTACCAGGTACCGAAAAAACCAGTGATTACTCCACGACTGTGAATACCGTGGGAACAATCGGTGGACGGTTCTGTTACCGTGGCCCGGCGGCGGCTCGTGGCCGGAATTCGCCGCCGATGCGGCGCTCGGGACGCCCATCCGGCTCTCCGTGGGTGAGCCACCTGCCGCGCTCCGGGCGGCCGCCCGGCGGAGTGCGGCCGGGGTCGATCGGCCGACGGCGGCCCCGGTGGCCCCCGCCGGGCCCGCCGGGCCCGCCGAGCCGTCCCGTCCGGGGACCACGGTTCTTTCCGCTAAACCGAGGACTACCTGAGCGAGTGATTTCCCGCCATTCATTCCGGCCACTCCGGCTGCGGCGAACTAGGCTGGTCCGACCCCATTCCCGGACTGTCCTCCACTCGGTGCGTACCGACGCACCGATCGGGTATTTGCGCAGGTCAAAGCCGCATCGAGACCCCATGGGGGCGGTAACGTCACCTATCGGACAGAACTTCTGCCCCGGCGTCCGGGCCCCGAATGAAACCCGGTTGCCGCACTCAGGAAGGAACCCCGAAAAATCATGTCCACATTGCGACGACTGGCAGTCGCCGGCGCTTTCGCGTTGCCGCTTTCCCTCGTCATCGCCGGGCCGTCGACGGCGCAGCCGCTCGGCTGGCCGAACGACTCCTGGAGCGCCGAAAGCTCCGGCAGCTGGGCCGGCATCGGCGGCGCGGGCACGACCGACACCGACGAAGGCACGACCTGGTGGGGACACCACTGGTCGGACTCCGACTCGGCCGTGGCCGGCATCGGCGGCGCCTACGTCACGCACAGCGGCGAGTCCGGCGACGACGGCTGGAACCACGCCTGGCACCACCCGGCGCAGGGCGGCTGGCACGACGGGGACGACGACGACTGCGATTACGACGGCGGCGACTACGACGGCGGCCACCACCACTACGTCAACGGCGACTACGACCACGACGCTCCCGACGTGACCGAGCACCACCACGTCATGAGCCACCCCGACCTGGTGAACCAGGAGCCGGCCGGCTACGTCGTCCACCCGGTCTACGCCGCCGACGACGATGACGCCGACGACGTGGGCTACTACGCCGAGCAGCACTCGGCCGGGGCGGACGGCGCCACCTCGGCGCACGTCGTCAGCCACGCGGGTGAGCACCACGCCACGTACGACGCGGAGAAGTACACGGCCGGCCCGTACGGCGCATCGTCGGAGGGTGCGCACGCGGTGGCCGTGCCGGACTACGCGGGTTACCACGCCTGGTACACCGCGGCCGGTGTGGGCGGTGCCGCCGCCCACTCGGTCACGGCGGTGGCCGACGCCACGGACGACGACAACGTCTGGGCCGACCACGACGCGGACAGCGACTTCGACTACGACCGGGGCTGACGCTCCCGATCGCAGCCGAGGCTGAGCGAGCCGGGTCCGCACCGCGCGGACCCGGCTCGCTCAGCAGGGTGCGTCCGGGTCCGCGGCCGGGGTGAACTCCAGCCGCAGGGCGTCGGTGCGTGGCAGCACCACGGCGGTCCCGTCCGCCTTGTGCCACCGCACGGGCAGGAGGAAGTACTGGCCGCCGGACTGCAGGATCAGCTTCAGCCCGGTGTACCGGTAGTGGTAGGCGGTGTCAGGGTTGCGGCAGGCGGTTTCGCGCACACCCGGCGCGGTGAGGTTCAAGCTCTTGGCGCTGTAGAGGACGGTCTCCGGCGGCCCGGCCAGCGCCGCCTCGATCTGGATGGCCCGGCCGACGCCGACCGAAGCGGAGTAGTCGGCCACGGCCCAGAAGAGACCCACGCTGACCAGCGCGAACGCCGCCAGCCACTCGGCGGTCGCCACCGAGGCCGGGAGCGGCCGCCGGGCCCGGGCCGCGAGCAGGCGCGAGGCGGACACGAGGAACAGGACGCCGAGGGAGAGCCCGGCGCCGGGCACCGAGTACGACGAGGCGAACGCTTCGGGACGCACCACGCCGACGGCCGCCACCGCGAACCCGGCCAGCCCGCAGCCGACGGCCACCGGGGTCGCGAGGCGGAGCAGCCGCTCCCACGCCGCGTCGCCGAGCCGGGCGCGCAGGAAGCGGTACAGCCACAGGAGCGTCAACACCGCGGCCAGCACGACGGCGATCGGGGCGAAGAGGCCGTCCGCGCTGCGGACCAGGTAGTCCTGCGCGGTCAGGCCGGTCGTCGAGAGCGGGACGCCGAAGTAGTCGAGGAGCCAGTTGGCGTGCTGGCGGCCGAAGAAGAACAGCAGCCCGGTCAGCACGGTCGTCGGTGCGAGCACCGAGCCGAGCAGGCGGAGCGCCTTCGACGGGCTTTCGGGCTTCGCCTCCGCCGGAGGGGCCGGGGGCCGCAGGGACCGGAGCCGGTTCGCCATCGCCGCCGCTACCCGGTGGGTTCGGGTGGCTCGGTGAAGTCCCCGCAGGGGTCGGAGAGCACGAAGGTGATGGTGTCGCCGCGGTAGATCGGCACCGACTGGATGATCCGCTTGACCGTGCAGTCCTGCCTCGGGTCCGGCGGTCCTTCGATCGTCTCCCGCAGCGTGACGCAGAGGGTGCCACCGCACTCGTCCGCGAGCTGCGCCTCGGTCACCGGTCCCAGTGCGGCGTACGACGTACCGATGATCTCGATGGGCGCGGTCCGCACGGGCGACCCCTTCGCCGGCGGTTTCGCCGTCGTGGGTGCGGGCTTGGGCGTCGGGGGATTGCGGGACGTCTTCGCGGTGGACGACCCGGCGGTCCGGGAGACCACGGTCCCCGGCGAACTTCCCGGCGCGGCGGTCGACGCCGGTCCGCTCCCGCCGGTGGCCGATTCGGCGGCCGAGGCCGTGGTCGCGGTGCCGGTGGCGAGCGGTGTTGGCGTCCCCGGTGGCGCGGGCCCGCCGCAGCCGGCCACCAGCAGGCCCAGGGCCAGGCCGGCCGGGCCGGAAATCCGTCGCATGCGCGCCACCTCGTTCTCTTGAAGCGGTAGTCGTCCCGGCACCGGGCCCGGTTACAAGATCGGACGTGAACCGGGTCCGGGCACCGCGAGCCCGGGGTCGGTGGTCGCGATCCCGCCGCCGGCAAGGACGGCTACGCCCGGTTCACCGGGATCGCCGCCGCCGCGCCCGACCGGATCCGGGCGATGGGCCACATGTGGGAGCCGCGCACCCCGGTCCGGTCGCTCATCGAGCGCTGGAACGGCGTGACTTGAACCCGCGTGCCGGCCGGCGACTTGCCCGGTGCCGGCCGGCGCCACCGGCGTGTGGGCGGTCGGCACCTTCGCGAATGCCGGGGTAAGCGGAGGCGCGTTGCCCATACGGGCAGCCGGGCGTACCCGAAGGTTTGCCGCTGCGCGGCTGGCCGGGGCGCCCGGTCGCGATCATCGTGGACGCACCGCCAGTGCGAGGAGGTCCGCCGGTGATCCACGAGGTCGACGAGGCGCTGCGCCGGCTGGTGAAGGACGAGGCGCTGCGCGGCAGCGAGGTCGACGTCGCCTTCGACGCGCCCACCAAGGACTGGGCCGCCCGGCGCAACGCGCCGACGGTGAACATCTACCTCTACGACGTGCGCGAGGACATGCGCCGCCGGTCGCGGGGGCTGCTCAACGAGTACGACCAGCGCGGCGAGGTCGCGGCGCGGCACCTGCCGCCCAAGCACGTCAAGCTGTCCTACCTGGTCACCGCCTGGACCCAGCGGCCCGAGGACGAGCACCGGGTGCTGTCGGACCTGCTGCTCGGCCTGCTGCGCCACGAAGCCGTGCCGGCCGGGATGCTCACCGGTTCGCTGGCCGAAATGGGGCTGCCGGTGCCGATGACCGTCGCGCTGCCGCCTCCGGAGGACCGCGCGTTCGCCGACGTGTGGACCGCGCTGGGCGGCGAACTCAAGCCGTCGCTGGACGTCGTCGTCTCCGCGCCGATCCACAGTGGACGCGTCTACCCGGCCGGGCCGCCCGCCAAGGAAGGCCTCAAGCTCGACACCGGCGACGGCGAGCTCCTCGGGCACCACGTGTCCGCGACCGGGGCCGTCGAAGGGCAGCGCCGGGTCGCGATGGCGCGCACCCACCGGAAGCCCCGGTGAGCCTGGAGTACCTGTTCGAGCGGCTGGCCCGGCTCGAACAGCGCATCCGCGACGCCGTCGACAGCCGTCGCGCGGCCGACCCGAACCCCGACGACCCGTTCCGCGGCCTGTACCTGTCCAACGAGACGATCGATGCGCTGCTGGACGGGCTCCGCGAGCCGTTCACGCCGTTCGCCGACTCCGTCCCGGACGGCCGGCTGCGCCTGCTCGCCGAACGCGCGGGACTCACCGGCGTCGACGTCGAACTGCTGCTGGTCGCGCTCGCCCCTGACCTGGACAGCCGGTTCGAGCAGTTCTACGGCTACCTCAACGACGACGTGACCCGACGCCGCGCCAGCGCCGGGCTCGCGCTGCGGCTGTGCGGCCTCCCCGAAGCGTCGGCCGCCGGCCGCGCCCGGCTCGACGCCGACTCGCCGCTGGTCACCTGCGGCCTGCTCACGGTGGGCGAAGACGAACGGCCGTTCCTCTCGCGCACGCTGCGCGTCCCCGACCGGGTGGTCAACCACCTGCTCGGCGACGACCGGCTCGCGCCCGAGCTCGCCGGCTGCGCGCACCTGGGCACCGAGCTCGTCGAAGTGCCCGGCCGGGAGCGGCTCGCCCGCGCGATCCGCGGCCGGGTCGGGCTCGTCTACCTGAAGGAACAGCCCGGTGGCGGGGCCGAGGAGCTCGGCGTCGGCGCGCTGGCCGAGGCCGGCTACCCGGCGCTGGTGGTGGACGCGGCGCGCTGGCAGGCCGAGCCCGGCCACGCCGAGCTCACCGCGTCGCTGCGGCGGGAGGCGCTGCTGCGGGGCGCCGGGATCGTGCTGGGCCCGGTCGAGGACCCGCGGCTGGAGGACCTGGCGCACCCGGCGATCCCGCTGGTGGCGCACGGCACCGGGGCCTGGGACCCGCGCTGGAGCGCGACGCCGCCGCTGCAGCTCGACGCGCTGCCGCTGTCCGGCGCCGCCCGCGCGGAACTCTGGCGCAGCCGCCTCGACGGCCGGCTCGCCCCGGGCGTCGACCCGGGGGAGGAGACCGCCCACTTCGTGCTGGGCCCCGGGCAGATCGCCCGCGCGGCGAAGGCGGCGTCGGTGACCGCGCTGGCCGACGACGGGCTGGTCCGCACCGCCCACGTCCGGGCGGGGGCGCGCAGCCAGAACGCGGCCGGCCTGCAACGGCTCGCGCGGCGGATCGAACCGGTCGTCGGCTGGCCCGACCTGGTGCTGCCGGCGGGCGTGCTCTCGCTGCTGGACGAACTCGCGGCCCGGGCGCGCTACCGCGACCAGGTGCTCGACGACTGGCGGATGCGCCCGGGCGGCGGCCGCGGCCGGGGCGTCACCGGGCTCTTCGCCGGGGATTCGGGGACCGGCAAGACGATGTCCGCCGAGGTGATCGCCTCGTCGCTCGGGCTGGACCTCTACACCGTGAACCTGGCGACCGTGGTCGACAAGTACGTCGGCGAGACGGAGAAGAACCTGGAGCGGATCTTCACCGAGGCGTCCGGGGTCAACGGCGTCCTGCTCTTCGACGAGGCGGACGCGATCTTCGGCAAGCGGTCCGAGGTCCGCGACGCGCACGACCGGTACGCCAACATCGAAAGCGCGTACCTGCTGCAGCGGATGGAGACGTTCGACGGGATCGCGGTACTGGCCACCAACCTGCGGGCGAACCTCGACGAGGCCTTCACCCGGCGGCTCGACGTCATCGTCGACTTCCCGCTGCCGGACGTCGCACTCCGGCACCGGCTCTGGGACCGCTGCCTGGGCGTCCGGATGCCGCGCGGGGCGGACCTGGACCTGGGGTTCCTCGCCGAGGCGTTCGAACTGGCCGGCGGGCACATCCGGTCGGCCGCGGTCACCGGGGCGTACCTGGCCGCCGAGGCGGGCCGCCCGGTGGCGATGAGCGACCTGGTCGGCGCGGTCGCGCGGGAGTACCGCAAGCTGGGCCGGCTCTGCCTCGACCGGGAGTTCGGGCCCTACCTGGCGATGGTGACGGACGGCTGAACTGCCCCTGGGGGCAGGTTTCGCTGCCCTTCCGGACGGGCCCGCCAGTCTGGCGCGCGGCGCGGCGGCGGGGCAAGCTTTACGGGCGGCGGAGGGAGCTGTCATGCGCGGGCACAGTCACGAAAACGACCTCGAACCGGCCCTGCGGCCGAAGGGCGACCGCATCGAGCGGGACGACCACGACCTCCTGGGCCGCGCGGCCGCGGCCGGCCGCACCGACGTCCTGGGCCCGGCGGGCCTGCTGGGCCTGCAGCGCGCGGTGGGCAACGCGGGGACGTCTTCGCTGGTGGAGGAGGAGCGCTCACCGGTCCACGACGTCGTCGGTTCCGGCGGCGGCTCCCCGTTGGACACCGCGACCCGCGAGGACATGGAGACCCGCTTCGGCCACGACTTCGGCGACGTCCGGGTCCACACGGACGGGGCGGCGCACGACTCGGCGAAGTCGGTGAACGCGCAGGCGTACACGGTGGGCTCGAACATCGTGTTCCAGCGCGACAAGTACGACCCGTCTTCGGATTCCGGCAAGCACATGCTGGCGCACGAGCTGACGCACGTGGTGCAGCAGCGGAGCGGGCCGGTGGACGGGACGGACGCCGGGGGCGGGGTCAAGGTGTCGGATCCTTCGGACCGCTTCGAGCGCGAAGCCGTGTCGAACGCGGACCGGCTGATGTCTTCGCCCGCACCGGCCGGCCCCGCGGTGCAGCGGTGCGAAGACGGCGGGCATTCCGCGGCTTCCTCGGAGGAGTCGGCGGCGGTCCAGCGGGAGGAAGCGCCGGAGGCCGAGGAAGGCGAAGAGAAGATGGCGCAGACCTTCGTGCAGCGTGAGGAAGAGGCCGAAGAAGAGGCTTAGGACCGCACGAGGGTCCGGTCGCCCGCGGGGTTGACCCTGACGCAGGGGCAACCCGCCAGCATGGTGGCCATGACGACGAAAACCGAGCACTTCGAGGTCCGCCACGACGGCGTCTCGATCCGGGTCTCCCGCGGTGGCCGGGGACGGCCGCTGGTCCTCTGTCCCGGGCTCCTCACGACCCAGGCCGACCTGCACGAGCTGATCGAGCTGCTGCGCCGCGACCACGGCGTGGTGGCCTTCGACCTGAGGGGCCATGGCCTCTCGTCGCCCGCCGGCCGGTACACCTTCGAGGCGTTCCTCGGCGATTTCGCGGCCGTGATGACGGAGCTGGGACACCGGGACCTGCCGTCGGCGCCCACCCTTGCCGGGCACTCGCTGGGCGCGGACTTGGCCGTGCACTACGCCGCCGAGCACCCGGACGCCGTGGCCGGGCTCGTCCTCGTCGACGGCGCGAACCCGGTGCCCGAACCGTTCGTCACCGAGGCCGGCCTGCCGGAGTTCCGCGCGATGGCGGAGGGACTGCGGCACGAGCTCGAGCGGGCCGAGGGCACTGCGCGTCAGGTGCTGCTGACCCCGCAGGACTTCCTCGACCTGAACCTTGAGCTCGAGGGGGTGCGCGCCGGGATCCTGGACCGGTACCGGAAGATCGACCGCCCGATCCACCTGATCATGTCTGCCTCGATGGCCGGGACCGGCGGCGACGAACGGACCCGGTGGCGCAACCGGAACTGGCGGGCCGGGATCGAGCGGCTCGTCCGCGAGCGGCCGCGCGTCTCGGCGTCCTGGCTCGACGCCGACCACCGGCTCGTCGTCACCCACGCTCCGGAAATCGCCGGGCTGATCCGCGAGACACTGGACCGATGCTGACCATCGGCGAGCTGGCGTCGTACGCCGGGGTGACGGTGCGCGCGGTGCGGCACTACCACGCCAAGGGACTGCTGCCGGAGCCCGGGCGCGACCACTCCGGTTACCGGAGGTACGACGCCGGTGCCGTGGTCGAGCTGATCAGGATCAGGACCCTCGCCGAGGCCGGGGTCCCGCTCTCGCGGGTGCGGGAGCTGCTCCAGGCCGGCGAGGAGGAGTTCGCCGCGGCGGTCGCCGTCGTCGACCGGCGGCTGCGGGCGGAGATCCGGCAGCGGCAGCGGCATCGCGAGCGGATCGCCCGCCTCGCCGCGGGGGACAGCTTGGCGCTGCCCCCGGAGGTGGTCGAGATCCTCGACCGGCTGCGCGGGCTCGGCGTCGACGAGCGGATCGTCCAGGTCGAACGGGACGGCTGGATCCTGCTGACCGCGTACTCGCCCGAGCGGATCCCGGAGTGGGCGGTGCGCAAGCGGGAGCGGCTCGCCGACCCGCCGCTCATCGACTTCTACCTCACCTTGGGGCAGGTGCTCGACCACACCGGCGACGACCGGGAGCTGACCGTGCTGGCCGACAGGCTGGCCACCTCCATCACGCGGCTGGCCGGCGAGCAGGACCATGCCGGCGGCATCGACATCGAGCCACCGTTCGCGGAATTGATGGACTTCTTGGCGTTCGACACCGCGCCGCCGGCTCGCCGGTTGGTCGAGCTGCTGAGGACGCGAGGCTGGACCGGCTGGACGAAGCTCGAACGAACTCCTCGCCCGTGACGGCGCGACTTCGCCGGGGTCACTCTTTCCCGTCGGGGCCGGTGAAGCCCGGGATCTCCACGTCCTTGCGGTACCGCTCGGCCGCGCCCGTGTCGGCGTCCTTGGACCCCTTCTTGCTGTTGCACGACGCGCACAGGACCTCGAGGTTGCCCGGATCGGCGTAGAACTGCGAGCGGTCGGTCTGGCCCTTCTCCCGGCCCTGCGTGTTCCAGTGCCCGGCCACGGACTTCCGGTGGTCCAGCGCGTAGTTGTCGGCGTTGTTCGGCTTGACGCGGGCGGCGACGTGCGGGGCGATGCCGAGGAACGGGACACCCGGGCAGGTGAACGTCAGCCCGTCCGGCCGCATCACCGCGGCGATCTTGGCGGCGTCGTGGCCGCTGTACTTGTGGGAGCCGCCGTAGAAGACCGCGCGGACGTCGTGGTACTCGGGCCGCAGCGTCTTGCCGTCGATCGTGTACTGCGTCTGGCTCGCGCCGCCTTCGGCCGGGGCGAGTTCGGGACCGCCGTTCGGGGTGTTGGCCAGGAACTTGAGCACCGGGAACGCCGGCCGCCCTTCGGAGCTCTTGCTCCGGCCGCCGGCGTTGCGCTCCAGCTCGTACTGGAGCGTCACCCAGCCGTCGGGGCGGACGTCGGTGACCTTGGCGACCCGGTTGGTCGCCTTCACGACGAACCGCTTGCCTAGGTAGACCTTCGCTTCGTCGACCGGCGCCATCGGCCCGAGCGGGAGTTCGCCGGTGTCGTCGGTCGGGTTGACCTCCAGGTGGGTCTTGAACTTGCCGTTGCTCGTGGGCACCAGCGCGATGGTCGTGAGCTGGTAGGTGTCCTTGATCTTCGGGAGCGCCGCTTCGACGGTGTGCTGGGTCGCGTTCGGCTTGCGCATCTCGGCGTCGGCCGCCTGCTTGGCCTGGGCCAGAGCCTGCTGCTTCTGGCCGGCACTGCGCGGGTCCGGCACCCCGCTGCCCTTCTTGCCCTTGAACTTGCTCCAGACCTTCTTGCCCGCCTTGACGATCGTCCCCACGACCGAGTCGATCACCTTGCCGACCGGGGCCTGGACCTTCTCCAGCACCGACTTGATCTTTTCCGAGATCCCGCCCAGCCCCAGCAAGCTGGCCAGGAACCCCAGCACCATCGGCAACGCTTTCGCCAGCGTCCGCTCGATCAGGCCCGCCACCGCGCCCGCGCCACCGCGGGCGATCGACTCCACCGAGTCCAGGACCGAATCCACGAACTCCTTGATCTGCGCGGCTTTGTCCACGAAGAACATGACGATGTCGTAGATCGCCTTGCAGGCCTTGATGAACGCCGCCGCCGGGTTGAGCATCGAGATGATCCAGGTGATGCCCGCCTTGACGATCTTCTCGATCACGAATTCCTTGATCTGGCCGAGCACCATCTCCTTCAGGTCGCCCAGCTTCGCGACGATCCAGCGCCACAGGCCCGGCACGCCCTCGGTGAGCAGGATCTTGACGACGTCGAGGGTCTGCTCCAGCTTCGCCAGCACCGGCTCCGGGATGAACCGCAGGATCCGCGCGCGGACACTGGCCCAGGTCAGGCCCAGCAGCGACAGGACCATCTTCAGGATGCCCTTGGCGTCCAGCGCTTCCGGGATCTCGATGCCCGCGCTGGCCAGGTTGCCCAGCAGCCACCCCTTCAGGCCGTCCTTGAGGTGCTGGACGATGTTGGCGCCGAAGTTCATGACGCCGGTCTTGACCGCGTTGACCAGGTTGCCGAGGAACTCGATCGGCTTCGCGATGATCAACCCGACCGCGTTCGCGGCCCGCGAAAGCACGCCGAGCAGCATGTCCTTCAGCTTGAGGATCGTTTCGATCGCGCCGCCGACGGCTTCCTTCGCCTTGCTCCACAGGCCCTTGTTCTCGGCCTGCAGCGCCTTGATCTCCTCGTCGACGGCGTTGCGGGCCTCGCCGTACTTCTGGGCCAGGTCCTCGACCAGCGCATCCTGCTTCTCGTCGACGGACTTCTCGAGGTCGTCGAACTGGCCGCCGAACTCCTTCGCCGCCTCGCCCGCGATCTTGCGCAACGCCGGTGACTGGGACGCCACCTTCTGCTGCACGCGGGCGCGGCCGTCGGCGATCAGCTGCTTCGCCTCGCCCAGCTGCCGGCCGACGAAGTCCGCGATGTCGCCGATGACGCCCTGCATCTTCGACTCGTAGACCTTCTTGGCCTCGAGGAAGAGGTTGTTCGCTTCGGCGGGCAAGTCGGCGAAGAGGTCGTACGCCCAGCGCGCCGCGCCGGTGATCCCGTCGTAGCGCTCGTCCTTGTACCGCTTCATCCGCGCCTGGTGGTCGGCGGTGAACGCGGCCTTGGCCTGCGCCTCGCCCGCCTCGAACTTCTTCGCCACCTGGTCGTCGAGCGCGCCCAGCACGCCCTCGACCTTCGTCTTGGTCTCGGCGAAGATCGCCTTGATCTCGCCGGTGATCCGCGCCCGGTCCTGCTCGTCCTTCGACTTCGTGGCCGACTTCGCGGCCTGGCCCCGCTGGCCCGACGACGACCGCGCGCCCGTCATGCCCGTCATCGCCGCCTGGCCGGACGCCTGGGCCGCGCCGGTCACCGCGGCCAGCTGCCCGGCCTCGGACTCGCGGACCGCGGCCGGTGCCGAAGCCGTGTGCTGCTCGCCTTCCCGCTTCGCCGCCAGTGCGCCGGTGAACTCCGGCTCGTTGGACTCGGCCAGCTGCTGCTCGGTGACGTCCGCCGCGGCCATCGCGCCCTGGGTTTCGCACTGGTCGGCGCGTAAGTCGGTCTGCTCGGGCGGCGCCTTGTCCGGGGTCGCCATGCGCGCGTCCGGTGGCGCCAGCGCCGGCGGGGCCGGTGGTTGCGGTAGCGGCGTGACCGGCTTTTCCACGGCCCGGCCGGGGTCCGGCGGTTCCTTCGTCCGGTCGGTGACGTCCTTGGCCGAGGCGTCCTTGCCGCTGGTGACCTTGCCCAGCACCTCGGTCTTCACCTGGTCCGCCTTGCCGGAGGTGGCGAACTTGTCGGCCTCGTCGAGGTTCTTCGGTGCCTGCTTGGCGATCGCGGTGTTCACCGCCGCGATGAAGGCCGCCTTGTCGAAGCCGGCCGGCTTCGCCGCGGCCATCTTGTCCGCCTGAGCGGCCTTGGCCTGCGCGTCCTTGTCGTCGGGCGGCGCCACCGCGGCGTCCTGCGCCTGCTTGACCTCCGCACCGGCGGGCGGGTGCGCCTTCGCCGTCTTGGCCTTGCCGGCGACGTCGTTCTTCAGCGACTGGAACTTCGGGTCGGACGCCGGCGTCACGCCGGGCGGCGCGACCGGGGGAGCGGGGCAGCCCTGCCGCTGCAACGCGACCAGGCCCGACACCGCCGCGTTGCCCGCCGAGGATTGCAGGCGCAGCAACCCGGGCGGCGTCGCCCGCGTCGCGGGCCGGACGGGCCGCGCCGGCTGTCCGGACGGCTCCCGTGGCGCCTTGTCCCGGCCCGTTGGCATGCGTTCAACTGTCGGCTCTGCCGGGCCGGTTGCCAACGACCGGACGGGCGGGCACGGCTGCCCGAACGGGCAGTTGCCTTTAAGGGCAGAGATCGGTTCCCGCGGGCCTAGCCGCACGGTCGTTCCGCGCAGAACGCCCTGGCAGCAGCATCGCCGGGGACAAGACTTGTGCGTCGACAAGGGAGGCACGCATGCCCACCTATCTCACGCCGGGGGTGTACGTCGAGGAGATCGAGGCGGGCGCACGGCCGATCGAGGGCGTGGGCACCGCGGTCGCCGCCTTCGTCGGCTTCGCGGCGGACGGTCCCTTCAACACCCCGACGCTGGTGTCCAACTGGGGCCAGTTCACCCAGACCTTCGGTGACTTCCTCGAAGGCTGCTACCTGGCCCAGTCGGTCTACGGCTACTTCCTCAACGGCGGCAGCAACTGCTACATCGTCCGCATCGGCGGATCGCGCGCGCAGAACAACGGCGCCGCACCGAAGCAGATCGAGGCCCGCCAGGCCGTCCTCGGCGGCTACCGCTTCGTCGCGAAGGAGCTGCCGGAGGGCAAGCAGGGCGGCGAGATCACCGTCGAGGTGGCCGAACCGACCGGCGACAACCCGGCCGACGACCGGTTCACCGTGCTGGTCAAGCAGGACGGCAAGGTCGTCGAAACGCACAACGTGACGACCAAGCGCACCAAGGAGAACGTCGTCACCGCGGTGCGGGAGAAGTCCGGCCTGATCACCATCGAAGAGGTCGCCACCGGCGGCGCGGTCAGCAAGCCCGACAAGGGCACCGCGGTGCTCTCGGCGCCGCCGAAGGAGGCGGAGGCCCCGCCGGTCCCGGGCCGGGTCGCGGCGAACGACTACGTCGGCGACGTCGCCGACCGGACCGGGTTCGGCGGCTTGGAGGCCATCGACGAGATCACCATGGTCGCGGCGCCGGACTTGATGGCCGCCTACCAGCGCGACCTGATCGACCTCGACACCGTCAAGGCCGTCCAGCTGGCGATGATCGCGCACTGCGAGCTGATGGGCGACCGGATGGCGATCATCGACCCGCCGCCGGCGCTCAACCCCCAGGAAGTCCGCAGCTGGCGGATGGACGCGGCCGGCTACGACTCGAAGTACGCCGCGCTGTACTACCCGTGGGTGCAGGTCCTCGACCCCGCGTCGGGCACCAACGCGTTCATCCCGCCGAGCGGCCACATGGCCGGCGTGTGGGCCCGCACCGACGCCACCCGCGGCGTCCACAAGGCCCCGGCCAACGAGGTCGTCCGCGGCGCGCTCGCGCTCGAGACGCACCTGACCAAGGCGGAGCAGGAACTGCTCAACCCGATCGGCGTCAACTGCGTGCGGTCGTTCTCCGGCAAGGGCATCCGGGTCTGGGGCGCGCGGACGCTGTCGAGCGACCCGGCGTGGCGCTACCTGAACGTCCGGCGGCTGTTCAACTACCTCGAGGAGTCGATCCTCGGCGGCACCCAGTGGGTCGTGTTCGAGCCGAACGACGACGCGCTGTGGGCGCGGATCCGGCGCACGATCAGCGCGTTCCTGGTGATGGAGTGGCGCAAGGGCGCGTTGTTCGGGCTCACCCCGGACGAGGCCTTCTTCGTCAAGTGCGACCGCGAGACCAACCCGGCCGAGGGGATCGACCTCGGCCAGGTCATCTGCGAAGTCGGCATCGCCCCGGTGAAACCGGCGGAGTTCGTGATCTTCCGGCTGGCCCAGATGTCCGGCGGCACCAGCCTGGTCAACGAGTAGTGAAGGGGCTCCACAGACATGGCACTTCCCGATCTTGACAAGGCGGTAGGCCACTCCTTCGGGCTCGAGATCGACGGCGTCCAGATCAAGCAGATCTCCGAGGTCTCCGGCCTCAAGATGGAGCAGGACGTCATCGAGCTCAAGCAGAACACCGCCGACGGCAAGTACGTCATCAAGAAGCTGCCCGGGCGCCCCAAGGCCGGCGAGGTCACGCTGACCCGCGGCCTGACCGAGGACAACAGCTTCGAGAAGTGGGTCAAGGACGCCCACTTCGGCAAGATGGCGACGGCCCGCAAGGGCGGCGCCATCATCGTCTACGACTACGAAGGCACCGCGCTCAAGCGCTACAAGCTCACCAACGCGTGGCCGAAGAGCCTGGAGATCGGCTCGCTGAAGGCCGGCGACACGAGCGTGCTCACCGAGAAGCTCGTCATCACCTACGAGCAGATGGAAGTCGAGTGAGCCGATGCGCAGGGTGATGGCGTCGGCCCCGGTCGAGGAAGCCCCCGCCGCCCCGGCGGGGGAGCCCCGGGCGGAACGGCCGAAGCTGCGGACGGAGTTCGCGTTCGAGCTCCCGCGCGGGTACGTCGACGACGAGGGCAAGGTGCACCACTCCGGCGTGATGCGCCTGGCCACCGCGCGCGACGAGCTGATCCCGCTGCGGGACGACCGGGTGCGCGAGAACGCGGCGTTCCTCACGGTGGTGCTGCTGGCCCGGGTCGTCACCCGGATCGGCGACATCACCGACGTGCACGCCGGGGTCATCGAGAACCTGTTCGCCTCCGACCTGGCGTTCCTGCAGGACATGTACCGCCGGGTCAACAGCGAAGGCCACACCAGGGCGGGCGTCGCCTGCCCCGAGTGCGGCCACAGCTTCGTCGTCGACGTCGCCGGTGGCCGCCTGGGGGAATCGTGACGTACGCGGCCGACCGGCTGCACGAGGAAGTCGCGTACGTGGCCTACCACCTGCACTGGTCCCTCGACGACATCCTCGACCTCGAACACCCCGACCGGTTGACCTACGTCGCCGAGATCGCCCGGATCAACACCCGGATGAGCCAGGGACGGTGACGCACGATGTGGTTTCGCCGGAAGGAGGCGGGCCCGCCGCCCGTGCCGGTGCCCGCGCCTGAGCCGGCCGCGCTGCCGGTGAAGCGCGCGGAGTGGCGGAGCGTGGCGCCGATCCAGCGCGTCCTGGCCGAGCACCCGCTGGTCAACCCGGTGCAGCGGTTCAGCTCGACGCTGTCGTCCTGGCAGAGCCCGGGCTACCTCGAGCCGCTCGGGCACCGCGTCGGCCCGGCGGAACCCGCCGGCGTCATCGGCGATCTGGTGCGCCCCGCGGAGACACCCATGCCGCTGGTGGAGCCGGGACCGCCGTCCCGGCTTCGCGGCGCCTCGGTGCAGCGGGCCGGTGGCGGGCAGTCCGGCGAACCGGACCTGCCGCTGGTGTTGCCGGTCGTCACCGCGCGCGAGACCGTGCCGCCGCTGATGTCCGCGGCGGCCGAGAGCGGCCCGCCGGTGCGGACCCTCCAGGCGATCGCGGAGCCGTTCCCTGTGGACACTCCGGTGGCCGGCGACACCCCGGTGGTCCCGGTGGCGGCGCCGGAACCCCCGGCACCCGAACCCCCGGTCCCGGCTGAGCCGGCGCGGCCCGAGTTGCCGCTCGTCCAGCGGACCGAACAGGCGACACCGCGGCGGCTCGGACTCGGCGCGCCGATGCTGCCGGATCCCGGCTCGCCGCTTCCGGTGTCGCGGCTCGCGGAGGACGTTGCGCCGGTCTCGAGCGCTCCGGGGCCACCAGCTGAGCCGGTGTCGCGGACGACCGGTTCGCCGCCGGTGAACACCTTCCGCCCGTTCGACACCCCGGAGATCCGTTCCGGGACCACGGAGCCGCCCGGGACACCGGGCGGCTCGACGAGCGTTTCCCCGTCCTTGCCGGTGGCGCCGGTCGTGCGGCCGGGGGAGGGCTCGTCGGTTTCGGTCTCGCGAGCCGTCGAAGGTACTTCGCTCCCGGTGCTGGGCGCCGCCGAGCCGGCGGGGGTTCCGCTGACACGAGGGGTGGAGGAGTCACTGCCTCAGGTGCCGAGGGCGGGCGAGGCGCTTCCTGTCGTACCGACGGCTCAGGAGTCATCTTTGCCGGTGTCCCGCGCGGCTGAGGCCTCGGCAACGCCGGATTCGCCGCTGCTGGTGTCGCGGGCGGCGGAGGCCTCGCGACCGGCGGCCGAGCCGCTGGTGCCGGTCGGGTCGGCGGCGCGTGAGCCGTCGCTGCCGGTGGCGCGAGCGAGCGAAACCTCGGCGGTGCCGGTGGGACCGGCGGCGCAGGATTCTCCGCGGCAGGTGCCAGGCGCGGCCGGGAACCCGGTGGCGCCGACAGTGCCGGATTCGTCGCCGCTGGTGTCCCGGGCGGCCGAGAGTTCCGGCGTACCGGCGGCTCAGGAGCCGCCGCTGCCGATGGCGAGAACGCTTCCGTTGCCGGGAACGGAAGGCACTTCGGCGCTTTCCGCGGCCCGCATGGCCGATGAGTCCCCGGCCCCTTCCGCCGGGTCGGGATCACCGCTGCCGGTGTTGCGGGCTGTCGAGACCCCGGCGCGCCCGGCTGCGCCGGAGCCGCTGCCGCGGGCGACCGAGACCTCGGTGCTCTCCGTGGCACGAGCGGCGGAGGAATCACCGGTTCCGGTGACACGCGCCCTCGAGACTCCGGCACTCCCGGTGACGAGCGCGGCAGAGGCCACATCCCTTCCGGCGACACGGGGGAGCGAGGGTTCGCCGCTTCCGGTCGCCCGGACCGCCGAGGATGCACCTGCCGCGACGGACGCGACGCAGAGTGCTCCGCTCCCGGCGGCTCGCGCCATCGAAGGCTCGGCAAGCCCGACGGCAGGTGCCGGGTCGTTGCCGGTGGCTCGGTCCCACGAGGGAGTGGCGAGCCCGACGGCAGGAGCCACGGCCCCGTTGCTCCCGGTGGCACGGTTCCTCGAAGGCCCAGCGAGCCAGCTGGCAAGAGCCGCGGTGCCGCTGCTTCCGGTGGCTCGGTCGGCCGAAGGCTCGGCGAGTTCGACGGCAGGTGCCGGGTCGTTGCCGGTGGCTCGGTCCGACGAGGGAGCGGGGAGTCCGATGGCACGAGCCACGGTGACGTTGCCGGTGGCTCGGGCGGTCGAGGGGGCGGCGAGTCCGATGGCTGGGGCCGCGGTGCCGCTGCTTCCGGTGGCGCGGTCCGTCGAAGGCCCGGCGAGTCCGATGGCAGGTGCCGCGACGTCGCCGCTTCCGGTGGCACGGTCCCTCGAAGGTCCAGCGAGCCCGATGGCTGGAACCGCCGTGCCGCTACTCGCCGTGGCACGGTCCCTCGAAGGCCCGGCAGCCTCGACAGCGGGAACCGCGATGTCCTCGCTCTCGGTGGCACGATTCGCCGAAGACTTCGCCACCTCCACTTCACTCCCGACGGCACGCACCATCGGAACCGCGGCGCTCCCGGTCGCGCGAACCCCGGAAGGGGCGCCCGCCGAGATGGCGGGCACCACCGCGCAACTCTCGGCAGCACCGGCCGTTGACGGCGTGGCGCCCGCGATGCCGCCACTCCCGGTGGCCCGAGCGGCCGAAATCCCGGCACTCCCCGTGACCCGGGCCCTCGGCAATCCGGCCGTCCCGCTCTCACGCACCGTCGATGCCCCGGCACCCCACGCCGAACTGACCGAACCACTGCCCGTCGCGAGGATCGCCGACCCGGTCCAACCGTCCACACCGGACCCGCCGCCGCCTCCCGCGCCGGTCGTCCAGCGCGAGCCGGAACCGGCCGCCGCACCCGCACCCGTGCCGGCACCCGCGTCCGCGCCGGCCGCGGCTCCGCACCAGCAGCCGGTGGAAACCGAAGAGCTCGTCAAGAAGCTGTTCGATCCGCTGCTGCGCCGTCTCAAGACCGAACTCCGTCTCGACCGGGAGCGCCGGGGCGCGCTCACCGATCGCCCGCACTGAAGGAGGAGCGTCGATGCCGGACACCGAAGAAGCCGTTGCCGTGTGCTACGTCGTCAAGCTGGACGACAAGAACCTCGGCAACCTCGGCGCGTTCTCCAGCTGCGACGGGCTCGGCTGCGAATTCGTCATGGAACAGCGGGAAGAGGGCGGCAACAACGGCATGGTCTGGCAGCTGCCGACCCGGATCAAGTACTCGAACATCAAGCTCTCGCGCCCGGTCACCGAGGCCAGCTCGCAGATCACCAAGTGGTTCGCCAGCCTGGCCGGCGGGATCGAACGCAAGACCGCCACCATCGAGGCGCGCACGCTCGAAGGCAAGGTGATCGCCAGCTGGGCCCTCGAAGGCGTCGTCCCGGTGCGGTGGAGCGGGCCGCAGCTCTCGCCCGACTCGCCGAAGGTCGCCACCGAGACCCTCGAACTGGCCCACCACGGCTTCCTCAGCCCGGCGAAGAAGGGCTGACCGATGCCCTCGCCCGTCACCTTCACCTCGGCCGGCGCCCAGTCCACGGCGGCCTACAGCTCAGGCGCGCCCAGCAACCTCCAGCGCGCGGTGCTGAAAGTCCACAAGCCGCCGCAGTCCGGCGGGACCGGGCAGCCGCCCGGCGACTGGCTGTTCGACATCGAGTTCCAGTTCAACCCCAAGGAATTCTCGGTCAGCAAGAACGCCAAATGGGGCCGGGACGCCCAGCCCAACGCCAAGAAGAGCGCACCGCCGCAGTTCAAGGGGTCCGATCCGGCGAAGCTCTCGCTGGAGATGTTCATCGACGCGACCGACAAGATGAACGACGCCGTCGTCAAGAAGGTCGAGCAGCTGTTCACCTGCTGCGTGGCCACCGAGGACAGCCGTCAGCACAAGAAGCCCTCACCGCCGTGGGTGATCTTCAAGTGGGGCGGCATGACCGGCTTCCCCGCCTACGTCGCCTCCGTCACCGCGAAGTACACGCTGTTCACCCCGTCGGGGACGCCGGTGCGCGCGATCTGCACGGTCAACCTCGAGGAGATCTCGGGCGAGCTGGGCGGGCAGAATCCGACGTCCGGCGCGCTCGCCGCGCGGGACACGCACGTGCTCGTCGCCGGGGACTCGCTGCCCTCCGTGGCGTTCCGCGCCTACGGCGACGCCGGGAAGTGGCGCGCGATCGCCGACGCCAACGACATCGACGACCCGATGCGGCTGCGCCCCGGCACCCGGCTCCTGGTGCCCGCGCTGGAGGAGCTCGATGGCTAACGAGACCTTCACGAACACCCTCGTGGTCGAGGTCGAAGGCACCGCGCTGCCCGACGACGTCCGGGTGATGCTCGGCTACGCCTACGTCGACGACAGCCGGAACCTGCCGGACACCTTCGTGCTGCGCTTCCGCGACCCCGGGGCCGTCGTGCTGGAGAAGGGCAAGTTCAAGGTCGGGGCGAAGCTCAAGCTCAAGGTCCAGACGTCCGACCCCGAAGCCCCGCAGGACCTGCTCTCGGGCGAGGTCACCGCGGTCGCCGTCGACCTGGACCCGCACGGCACCTTCACCGAGGTCCGCGGGTACGACCACGCGCACCGGCTGTTCCGAGGCCGCCGGGTCGCGGCGTACCCGAACATGACGATCGCGGACGTGGTGCGCAAAGTCGCCCGGCGCGCGAACCTGCCCACCGGGAAGATCGACGACGTCAAGGGCTTCGGCGGCCGGCCGAACACCCAGCTGAGCCAGGACAACGTCAGCGACTGGGAGTTCCTGTCCCGGCTGGCCGACGCGGTCGGCGCGCAGATCGCCGTCCGGGACGGGAAGCTGAACTTCGAGCTGCCGGAGAAACCGTCCGGCGCGCCCTCCACGAGCACCAAGGCGACCGCCGATCCGCTGGTCCTCGAAGCCCACGGGACACTGCTCAGCCTGCGCGCGAGCGTCACCGCGGCCGAGCAGGTCCCCGAGGTGCGGGTCAACGGCTGGGACTACGAGAACAAGCAGCCGATCACCGCCACCGCGACCCCGAAGAACGCGGGCACGGACGTGCCCGGCGTGGATCCGGTCGCGCTGGCCGGGAAGTTCGCGAGCCCGCCCTTCCTCGACGCCGCCGCACCCCGGCGCACCCAGGGCGAGGCGGACGCGACCGCCAAGGCGCTGGCCGACCGGTTCGGCGGCGCCTGCACCGAACTCGACGGCGTCGCGAAGGGCAACCCGAAGCTGCGCGCGGGCGCCGCCGTCACGCTCACCGGCGTCGGCCAGCCCTTTTCGGGCAAGTACACGCTCACCAGCACCCGCCACCTGTTCAACGAGGAGGTCGGCTACACCACCGAGTTCGCCGTGTCGGGACGCCAGGAACGCTCGCTGTACGGCTTGGTCGCCGGCGGGGCGAAGCACTCGTCGTGGCCGGGGGTCGTCCCCGCGCAGGTGACTGACCTCAAGGACCCGGCGAAGCTCGGCCGCGTCAAGCTCACGTTCCCGTGGCTGGACAAGGAGTTCACGAGTACCTGGGCACGCACGGTCCAGGCGGGTGCGGGCCACGACCGCGGCGCGCTGGTGCTGCCCGAGGTCGGTGACGAGGTCCTGGTGGGCTTCGAACACGGCGACTTCGAAGCGCCCTACGTGCTCGGCGGCCTCTACAACAGCAAGGACACGGCGCCGTCGAAGTTCACCAAGCCCGTCGTGGACGGCAACAGCGGCGAGGTGGCGCTGCGCGGGTTCGTCTCGCGGAAGGGCCACAAGCTCGAGTTCGCCGAGGACGACGGGATCATCCTGTCGTCGGCGGACGCGAAGTTCGTGGTCAAGATCGACCAGAAGAACCAGGTCATCGAGGTGACCAGCGGCAAGAGCGTCACGGTCAAGGCGCAGAACGGCGTGAGCATCGACGCCGGCGCCGGGCCGCTGGAGCTCAAGGGCCAGAAGGTGTCCGTGAAGTCCCAGACCGACGCCAGCATCGAGGCGACCAGCCAGCTCAAGCTGAGCGGCACCGCGGGCGTGAAGGTCGAGGGCGCCACGGTTTCGGTCGCCGGCCAGGGCCAGACGGAGCTGACCGCCAGCGGTGTCGTCACCGTGCGCGGCAGCGTGGTCAAGATCAACTGACGGGGGAGCGACATGCCACCAGCCGCGAGGGTCGGCGACCCGACCGGGCACCCGGGCGTCATCGCCGGGCCCGGCGTGCCGACCGTGCTGATCGGCGGGATGCCCGCCGCGAACGTCGGGACGCTGCACACGTGCTCCTTCCCGCCGCCCGCGGTGCACCCGCCGACGCCGATCGCGCCGCCGGGCTGCCCGACGGTGCTGATCGGCGGCATGCCGGCCGCCCGGATGGGCGACATGGCCACCTGCGGCGCGCCGATCGTCATGGGCTGCCCGACCGTCCTGATCGGAGGCTGAGGTGACGGTGAGCGGGAAGGACTTCCTCGGCCGGGGACTGGCGTTCCCGCTGCACACGGACGCGACCGGCTCGATCGCGCTGGTCGGCGGCGAGCGCGAGGTCGTCGAAAGCATCCGGCTGATCCTGGCGACCTCACCGGGCGAACGCCCGATGCGCCCCGAGTTCGGCTGCGCGGTGCACGACCTCGTGTTCGCGCCCGCCGACGCGGCGACCGCCGGGCAGATCGCCTACGAGGTCCGCACCTCGCTGGAGCGCTGGGAGCCGCGGATCACCCTCGACGACGTCGTCGTCAGCTTCGACGAGGCCGACCGGGGCACCCTGCTGATCGACATCCGCTACCGCCTGCGCGGCACCAACGACCCGCGCAACCTCGTCTTCCCCTTCTACGTCATCCCGCCGCACGAGTCCACCGAGGACGGTGCGTGATGACCCTCCCGATGCCCAACCTCGACGACCGCCGGTTCCAGGACCTGGTCGACGAAGCCAAGTACCTGGTCCAGCGCAACTGCCCGGAGTGGACCGACCACAACGTCTCCGACCCCGGCGTCACGCTGATCGAGACGTTCGCGCAGATGGTCGACCAGCTGCTCTACCGGCTCAACCGGGTGCCCGACCTGCACTACCTGCGCTTCCTCGACCTGATCGGGGTCCGGCTGTTCCCGCCCGCCGCGGCGCGGACGGACGTGACGTTCTGGCTCTCGGCCGCCCGCGACGTCCCGGTGGTCGTCGCGGCCGGCAAGCAGGTCGCGAGCGTGCGCAACGAGGTCGAGGACCCGGTGGTCTTCACCGTGGAACGCACGCTGGACATCGTGCCGTGCTCGCTCGCGCACCTGGCGACCAGCACGGCCGACACCGGCTCGCCCCCGGTCGACCGCACCGACGAACTGCTCGTCGGCGGCGGCCCGGCGGTCTTCGCCGAGACCCCGGCCCCCGGCGACGCGGTCCTGTTCGGACTGTCGGACGCCGTCCCGGGCTGCGCGGTGCTGCTCCGGCTGGACTGCGAGGTCGAGGGGCAAGGCGTCGACCCGCGCGACCCGCCGTGGCTGTGGGAGGCCTGGGACGGCTCCGGCTGGGCGGCGTGCGAGGTCGACCGGGACAGCACCGGCGCGTTCAACCGGTCCGGGGACATCGTGGTGCACGTCCCGCCCGGGCACGCGATGTCGGTGCTCGCCCGGCAGCGGGCCGGCTGGCTGCGCTGCCGCCTGGTCGAGGCCAACCCGAATCAGCCGTTTTACCAGCGTTCGCCGCGGCTGCACGCGGTCGAGGCCTCGACCATCGGCGGCACGGTCGCCGCCGTGCACGCCGAGATCGTCCGCAACGAGGTCGTCGGGACCTCCGACGGCACCCCCGGCCAGCGGTTCCCGCTCGGCCGTCCCCCGGTGGTCGTCGGGGAGGGCGAACTGGTCGTCGAGGTCTCGGGCCCGGACGGCTGGCAGCAGTGGACGGAGGTCCGCTCCTTCGCCGACTCCGGCCCGGACGACCGGCACGTCATGCTCGACCGCGTCGGCGGCGAGGTCGCGTTCGGCCCCGCGGTGCGCCAGCCCGAGGGCGGGCTCCGCTACTACGGGGCGTTCCCGCCCAAGTCCGCCGCGATCCGGGTGCCCGAATACCGGTCCGGTGGCGGGCGGCGCGGCAACGTCGCCCGCGAGGTCCTCGAGGTGCAGCGGGACCCGATCCCGTTCGTCAGCAGCGTGGTGAACCGCCGTCCGGCGATCGGCGGGGTGGACGGCGAGTCGGTGCGGGACGCGGCGGTCCGCGGTCCGCTGCTGCTGCGCACCCGCGACCGCGCGGTCACCGCCGAGGACTACGAGCAGCTCGCGCGCGAAGCGGCACCGGAAGCGGCCCGGGTGCGGTGCATCCCGGCACACGGCGCCGACGGCCGCGAGACCGGCGCGATCCGGGTCCTCGTCGTGCCGGCGGTGCCCGACACCGGCGAACTCGCCTTCGCCACCTTGATGCTCGAGGCCGGCATGCGCGCCCGCATCGAGCGCCACCTCGGCGAACGCCGCTGCGTGGGTGCGCTCGTGTCCGTGGAACCGCCGTTCTACCAGGGTGTCACGGTGGTCGCGCGGCTGCGGGCCCGGCGCCGGACGACGGCGGGCACGCTGGGCGCCCGGGCGAGCCAGGCCCTTTACGACTACTTCAACCCGATCAGCGGCGGCCCGGACGGCGACGGCTGGCCGTTCGGGCGCCCGGTGCAGTCAGGGGAGGTGTTCGCGGTGCTGCAGCGGCTTCCCGGCGTCGAGCTGGTGGAGGACGTGCGCCTGTTCGCCGCGAACCCGATCACCCGCGAACGCGGCGAGCAGGTCGACCGGCTCGACCTGCCGCCCAACGCGCTGGCGTTCTCGTTCGGGCACCAGGTCCGGGTCCGGGAGGCGGGCGCATGAGGACGGGGATCCCGGGACTGCCGAGCCCGCACCCGATCGGCGAGCAGCTGCCCTCGGTGTACGCCGAGGACCGGTTCGTGCAGGGCTTCACCGGCGCGCTCGACGAAGTCCTCGCCCCGGTCATCTCCACTTTGGACAATTTCTCGGGCTACCTCGACCCGGGCGTGGCGCCGGCCGACTTCGTCGGCTGGCTGGCCCACTGGGTCGCGCTGGGCGTCGACGAGAGCTGGCACCCGGACCAGCTGCGGCAGCTGGTCACCCGCTCGGTCGAGCTGCACCGGTGGCGCGGCACGCGCCGCGGCCTCACCGAACACGTGCGGCTGCTGACCGGCGGCGCGGTCGAGGTGACCGACAGCGGCGGGGTCGTCGCCGACCCGCAACCGGGCGCGCCGCTGCCGGACCCGGGACCGCCGTGGGTGCAGGTGCGCGTGCGGGTGCCCGACCCGGCCCGGGTCGACGTGCGCCGGTTGACGGCGACGGTCGTGGATGCGGTGCCCGCCCACGTGCGGGTCACGGTGGAAGTGCTGGAGGGCTAGCGGATGGTCATCTACGCGGAGTGCGGGCACCAGGGGCCCGCCGACGTCGAATTCTGCGGCGAATGCGGCCGCTACCTGAAGTGGGACGACGACGGCCCGGTCGCGGTGAAGACGCAACCGGTACTGCAGCAACAGCAGCAGCAACAGCAGCAGGTCGTGCAGCCCGCCGAGCCGATCGCCCCGGTCCGGCAGCCGGTGCAGCCGACCGTGGAAGAGCAGGTCCTCAACCCGGGCGACCTGATCTGCGGCCGGTGCGGCAAGGGCAACGCGCCGGCCCGGAACTTCTGCAGCCGCTGCGGCGCTTCCCTGGCCGAGTCCGAGGTAGTCAAGACGTCGTGGTGGCGGCGGTTGTTCGGCCGCAAGCCGAAGGAGCTGAAGGCGGGGGCCCGGCCCGGCAAGGACGGCGTCCGCCGCCGGGCCGGCCGGAGCGGGGCCGCGCGCCGGACCGTGGGCAAGGTGCTCCGCCGGACCGTCGCGGTGGCACTGATCTTCTCGGCGCTGATCTACGCGCTGTACCAGCCGTTCCGCGGGGCGATCAACACCGCGGCGGTGGGGCTGTGGAGCCAGGTGACCGGCGTCTTCGAGGCGAAGCTGAATCCGATCCACCCGATCAAGGTGAGCGCGACCGCGCAGACCGACGGGCACGCGGCGCCACTGGTCACCGACAACGCCAAGAACACGTTCTGGGCGGCCCCCGGCGACCGGGAACAGGTGCTGGTGTTCACCTTCGACCACCCGGCGGACCTGCGGAAGGCGATCGTGTACTCCGGGGACGCGGCGAACTTCCCGGCCGCGCACCGGCCGCAGAAGCTCCACCTGGTGTTCTCCACCGGCAAGACCTACGACATGGTGCTGGCCGACACGCCGGACGCCCAGGAAGTCCCGATCGAGAACAGCGCCGGCGCCACGAGCGTCGAGCTGCACGTGACCGGGCTGTACCGCTCGCTCAACGGCACGGACGTCGCGATCTCCGAGATCGAGCTGTTCGAAGCCGGCTGATCCGCCGAAGGCTTTTGGGGAGGACCGACCATGCGCGCGAACCGAGCGGTGGCGGGCAGCGCGGTCATCGCGGTGCTCGGCGGCTGGGCGATCAGCGGTGCGCTCGCGCCGACCGAGGCACAGGCACCGGTGGCCTCGCCGTACCGCGTCGGGTACGTCAGCGAGGCCAGCACCGGCCTGTACCAGGCGACCGGCGAAGGCGCGGAGCCGGCGCTGCCCCGCACCATCGGCGGCGTCGACTCCGACGCGTCCGCGGGCACCGGAGGCATCGTGTGGGTGAGCCACCGCGCCGCGGCCGCCGGTGGCGCCGAGCGGGACGGCGAACTCTGGTACCTCCGCGACGGCGCCCCGGCGGCCCTGCAGCTGACGAACGACGACGCCGTCGACCTCCACCCGGCGCTTTCCCCGGACGGCCGCACGGTCGCGTTCGCCTCCGAACGTGCCGGCGGCCGGAAGCTCTTCGTGATCGGCGTGGACGGCCGCGGCCTCCGCCAGGTGACGTCCGGCCCGGCCGCCGACGACTCGCCGAGCTGGTCGCCCGACGGCACCCGCCTGGCCTTCAGCAGCACCCGCGACGACCCGGCCGGGGACATCTACACCGTCGGAGCCGACGGCGGGACGCCGGCGCGCCTGACCGCCGACCCGGCCGCCGACACCCAGCCCGCGTGGGGTCCGGCGCGGATCGCGTTCACCACGACCCGCTTCCACCCGGCCGGCGACGTGGTGTTGATGGCCGACACGGGCGGCGCGGTCACCCGGGCGGTCCCCGACCCCGGGGATTCGGCCGAGCCGGCGTGGTCGCCCGACGGCGCGCGCCTGGCCTTCACGACCCGCGCGCAGGATCCGCTCGGCGACGTCAAACAGGTCGAGGGCGGCACGGTGTCGGTCATCTCGGCCCTGTCGGCCATCGGCGAGACCGAGCCGGCGTTCCGCGCGGACGGCCGGCCGGTGTTCACCGAGCTGCGCGCGAGCGGCACCGCGGACATCTGGAGCGCGGACGCGACCGGCGGCGATCGCCGGGACCTGACGAACCGCCCGGGCGCCGGCGAGTTCGACCCGGCCTTTTCCGCCGACGGCTCGCAGCTGGCCTACACCCAGGCCGGCCCCGGCGAGGCTGCCTCGGGGACCGAGATCATCGTGGCCAACGCCGACGGCGGCGCACCCCGGCCCCTGACCGGCCCGAGGGACGGGATCAAGCGCGAGCAGCACCCGGCCTGGTCGCCGGACGCGACGGCGATCGCCTTCACCAACACGGCCATCCGCGGCGAGAGCCGCTTCGACACCGTGCGGATCGCCCGCGTCGCCGACGGCCGCGTCCTGGGCGAAATCCCGATCCCGCCGTACCTGTCCGGCGACGACTCGCAGCCGGTGTGGTCGGCCGACGGCACGAAGATCACGCTGACGCGGGCGGCCTCGCGGAGTACGCCGCCCCCGCCGGGCCGGGTGCAGCCGACGGTGGTCGACGTCCCGGTCGGGCAGGGGTCTTCGGCGGCGATCCCCAAGACCGTGCCGACCGACAAGGTGCCGGCCAAGCCGGACATCGTGCTGCTGATGGACCAGACCAGCTCGATGGGCACCGCGCTGGCCGCCATGCAGGCCAACCTGACCGAGGTCATGAAGACCATCACCACGGCGCAGCCGGAGGCCCAGTACGCCGCCGCGGCGTTCGGCGATCGCGACGACGGCATCGACGCGAACAACCCCAACGGCCGCCTGTTCCAGGTGCAGCGGGACCTGACGAAGGACCAGTCCGAGATCACGAAGGCCTTCGCGAAGATCACCCCCGACGGCGGGATCGACACCCCGGAGGACTGGATCTACGCCCTGGACCGCGTCGCCACCGGCGCGGTCACCTTCCGGCCGGACAGCAGCCGGATCGTCGTGCTGGTCGGCGACGCACCCAGCCACGACCCGAGTGGCGTTCCCCAGCACCCCGACCAGGGCGTGACGCTCAGCCAGGCGATCGAGCACCTGAAGGCGCAGGGCATCCGGGTGGTCGCGGTGTCGGCCGCGGGCGGCGGCGGTGGCCTGGACAGCGACCCGGCCCACCAGGCGACCCAGGTGACGGACGCGACCGACGGCGTGCTGGCCAGCACGGACCCGGGCAACATCAGCGCCGTGATCACCGAGAAGATCGGTGACCTGAAGGTGAAAGTGCAGCCGGTGCCGTTCTGCGACCCGGGGCTGACGTTGACGTTCACCCCCGAGGGGACCCAGTCGGTGCCGGGCGGCACGACCGCGAACTTCACCGAATTCGCGGCCGTCGCGGCCACCGCACCCCTCGGGGCTTTCCTGCACTGCCGGGTCGAGTTCCGGCTGGCCGGCGAGCCCACCGTGCGGCCCGGCTACACCGAGGACGTCACCGTCCGGGTCAAGGACCCGCGGCTGCCGCTGATCACCCTGCACGACAAGACCGTCACCGGAACCGCGCCCACGGTCGTCGAATACTCCGCGACCGCCATCGATGCCGATCGCGAAACGCCGCTGACACCGTTCTGCACGCCGTCGTCCGGCAGCCTCTTCCCGGTCGGTGCGACGACCGTGACCTGCACGGCGACCGGGCGGGGCGGCACGGCCACCGAGACCGCCGTGATCTCCGTCGACCCCGGCGGGGAATTCCGGCAGGAGTTGTGGCAGGTTCCCCTGGCCGCCGGACCGGACAGCGTCACCTTCGGCACCCAGCGGAACCTGTCGCCGTCGTTCGGGACGCCGTGCGGCGCCGGGCGGCAGGGCTCGGCGGACGTCTCGCCGGACGGCGCCGCGCTGGTGTTCCACAACGACTTCCGCCAGCTCTGCGTGGCGCCCGTCGACGGCGGGCGCGCGCGGGTTCTCGTGCAGGACACCGATTTCGTGGACGACCCGGCCTGGTCGCCGGACGGCACGCTGGTCGCCTTCGACAGCGCGGCCTCCGAATCCCGGCCGGGCATCCGGATCGTGCCGTCGGCCGGGGGCGCCTCCAAGCCGCTGATCGACGAGCCGGGCGGCGCATCGCAGCCGGCGTTCCAGCGGATCGGTGACGTCGGGGTGACCGCCACCGCCGTTCCGGCTGCCATCCCGTTCTCCGGGCTCACGACGTTCGAGTTCGTGGTCACCAACCACGGCGCCGCCGCGGCGCCCGGGACCGGGCTGTTCGTCCGGCTGACCGCGGGGCTGCGGCCGCAGGCGCCGATCACCAGCGTGGGCACCTGCACGCCGGACCTCGTCTGCACCTTCGGCACGCTCGCGCCGGGTGCGCAGGCGCGGGTGCGGTTCAGCGCCACCGGCGCCGAGCCCGGGCCGCAGGCCGCGACCGGCACGGTCACCACGGCGGGCCCGGACGCCGACCAGCGGGACGATTCCGCGACGGCCGTGGTCACCGTCGGCGAGAAGCCGGTGCCCCCGGTCACGCCGGGATCGCTGTCGGTGGGCCTGGCGGTGTCGGCGGTACCGCTGTTCGTCGGCGGCGACGACGTCGGGCTGACCTTCCTGGTGCACAACGGATCCGGGGCGCCGATGCCGGACGTCCGCCTGGTCACCCAGCTGCCGCCGCAGCTGCCGGCGACCTCGGTGCCGCCGGGGTGCACGCCGGGCGGCGGCAGCTGCGCGCTCGGGACGCTCGCGCCCGGCCAGACCGTCGAAATCCGGATCACGCTGGCGGCCGCGGCCGCGGCGGACGCGCCGGTGGCCGGCACGGTCAGCACCAGCGGGCCGGACAGCAACCCAAGCGACAACACGGTCAGTGCCCGGGTGGTGATCCGCCAGCCGGTGGTGACCGTGGACCCGGGCGTCGGCCCGGTCGGCTCCGTTCCGCGCGTGACGGGCACGGACTTCCCGCCGGGCGCGACCGTCCGGCTGGCCTGGTCGGCCGGGATCTCCGAGACACCCGGCCTGGCCACCGTCGGCGTCGACGGGAAGTTCGAGGCGCAGTTCCTGATCTTCCACCACGACCTGATCGGGCCCCGGACGGTGGCGGTGACCTCGGTGAGCGGGCCGAAGTTCGGGACGGCCCAGTCGAACCCGATCCTGGTGGTGCTGCGCACGGAACAACCCCCGTTCATCTCCCGCGGCTGAGCCGCGGCGAACTCGCTGCCCGTAGGGGCAACCACCAGCGCACGGCCGCACACCCGTCCGCTGGTGCCGGATCCACACCACGAAAGGGAGACTTCGGCGCATGGGAGCAACGGCGACGCTGTCCGAGGCCGGCCTGGTCGCGGAACCCGGCCAGGAGACCAGCTGCACGGTGACCATCCGGAACGCCGGGCAGGTCGTCGACCAGTTCGCGGTCGACGTGGTCGGCAACGCGAGTGGCTGGGCCACCGCGGAACCGGCCACGGTCAACCTCATGCCGGGGGAGACCGGGACGGTCACCGTGCGGTTCACGCCGCCGCGATCGTCCGACGTCCCCGCGGGGGCGATCCCGTTCGGCGTCCGGGTGTTCTCGAGCGAGGACCCCGCCGGCTCGGTCGTGGAGGAGGGCACCGTCGAACTCGGCGCCTTCACCGAGGTGACCGCCGAGATCGTGCCGGCCAAGGTGGAAGGCAGCTCGAAGGCCGACTTCGAGGTCGCCGTCGACAACCGGGGCAACCGGCCGGTGGTGGTCGAGCTGAGCCCGCTGGACCCGGAGGACGAGCTCGACTTCCGGCTCGAGCGCGACCGGGCCGAGCTGGCGCCGGGCACCGCCGCGTTCATCCGGATGCGCACCAAGCCGCGGAAGCGCTTCCTGCGCGGGCCATCCGTCCGGCACCGCTTCCAGGTGTTCGTCGTCGCCGACGGCGCCGAGCCGATCAAGACCGAAGGCACCATGGTGCAGCGACAGCTGCTGCCGAAGTGGCTGCTGCCCGCGCTCATCGCGCTGCTCGTTCTTCTGCTCGCCCTCGTGACGTTGTGGTTCACCGTGCTGCGGCCCGCGGTCAAGTCGGCCGCCCGCGAGGCCGCCGAAGAGCAGAACCACGAGATCGTGAAGGCGGCGCAGGACGCCGGCGCCGGGGCCGATCAGGCCAAGAAGAACGCCGACCAGGCCAAGCAGAACTCCGAACAGGCGATGAAGGCCGTCGGCCTGACCCCGCCGGGCGACAACCCCGCACCGCCGGGTTCCGGTCCCGGGACGCCGCCTCCGACCCGCGTCTCGAACGCCGCGGCCGACGGGACACCGACGGACTTCCGGGTGGCCGCGGACGCGAAGATCGACTCGAACGTCAACCGGTTCGCCGAGTTCCCCTACACCCTGCCGGACGCGAGCAAGACGCTGGTGATCACCGACCTGATCCTGCAGAACCCGCGTGGTGACACCGGAACCCTGCGGCTGCTGCGGGATTCCGGCGGCACCAAGACCGTGCTGCTGGAGGTCGGGCTTTCGAACTTCCGCGACCTCGACCACCACTGGCTGCAGGCCTGGCGGTTCCAGCCGGGGGACAAGATCGTGCTCGCGGTCAGCTGCCAGAACCCGGCGGACCGGGGCCACTGCACCCCGTCGGTCTCCTTCTCCGGCCGCGTCGAGTGAGCCGCGCTAGTGTCGCGCGTCGCAAGTTGTTTGACGTCCGGGAAGAGCGCCCCAATGTGGCCTTCGGTGCGTTGAACGCAACCATGGCCACATTGGGGCGCTCGGGGACCGGGCCGCTGTCACTGAACTTCGGACGCGCGACACTAGATCAGCCCTTCACGCATGGCGAACGCCACCGCGTGGGCGCGGTTGCGGAGCTGGAAGCGGTTGGTGATGTCGTGCAGGATCGACTTCACCGTCCGCTCCGAGTAACTCAGCTGATCGGCGATTTCCTTGGTCTCGAACCCGTCGGCGACCAGCCGCAGCACCCGGGTTTCCCGCTGGGACATCCCGGCGAGGTCCCAGCCGTTCGGGCGCAGCACGTCCCGCTGCAGCCGGGACACCCGCGACAGCAGGCGGCCCAGCAGGTCGGGCGGCAGCGCGCCTTCGCCGACGGCCGCGGCTTTGACCAGCCGCACCAGCGTGTCCGGGGTGGCGTCGGCCCGGCGGATGATCGCCGAAACGCCGTTGCCCACCACGTCCAGCAGTTCCGAGTCCTCCACCTCCCCGGCGACCAGGACGACACCCGCGTGGCCGGCGCACTGGAGGCTGCGCAGCAGCTGCCGGGCTTCCTCGTTCAGCCGCTCCACGATGACCAGCACCACGGCGGGCTCGCCGGAGTCCTCGTCGGCGAAACGGATTTCGGGACGTGACCGCAGTGCGGCCGTGACGCCCGCGTGGGTGATGGTGTCGGTGGCGTGCAACAGCACCGGAACCTGGTCGGTGATCATCGGTGAGGCCCTCCCTCGAACGACGTCGGATCGTTCCACCCCCCAAGGATCGGGGTGCGGACGCCTGCCGAACAGGGACATGGAGTCCCGACCTGTCCCGCTTTCCTTACTCCGATCGGGCAATGCCGGCCTCTTTGGCCTTGGCGATGGCCTGGGTCCGGTCGGTGACGCGGAGCTTGCGGAAGATGTGGGAGACGTGGTTGCGCACGGTCTTCTGGCTCAGCACCAGCTCTTCGGCGATCGACGCGTTGCCCATGCCCCGCGCGACGAGCCGCAGGATCTCCTGCTCGCGCAGGGTGAGCCGCGGGAACGACTCGTCGCGCGGGGTCGCCGTCCCCAGCAGCGACAGCACCCGGGTCGCGATCGCCGGGCTGAAGATGGCTTCGCCGTCGCCGATCACCCGCACCGCGCGGATGATCTGCTCGTTGCGCGCGCCCTTGAGCAGGTAGCCGCGGGCGCCCGCGCGCATCGCGGCGAACACCGCGGCCTCGTTCTCGAACATGGTCAGCATGAGCACCCCGGTGTGCGGGCTCGCGCTCACGATCCGCCGCGTCGCCTCGATCCCGTCCAGGTCCGGGAGGTTCAGGTCCATCAGGACGACGTCGGGTTCGAGCCGGCCCGCGTCGGCGACGGCGGTCAGGCCGTCGGCCGCCTCGCCGGCGACCTCCATGCCGTCGGTGGCCTCGAGCATCGCGCAGAGCGCCGCGCGGAAAACGGGGTGGTCGTCCACCACGAGGACGCGCAGTGACTCGAACACCGCCTCACTTCCCCGCGGCGAGGGGCAGCCAGGCGGCGATCCGCGTGCCACCGGAGGAAACCGGCTCGACCCGGCAGCCGCCGCCGAGGTCGCCGGCGCGTTCCCGCATCGACCGCAGCCCGGTCCCGCCGACCGTGGGCAGAGCCTCGCCGTCGGTGCCGACGCCGTCGTCGACGATCTCGACGTGCAGGTCGCCGTCGAGCGGCCAGAGGTGCACGGTGCACTCCCGGGCGCCGGAGTGGCGGGCGACGTTCACCAGCGCCTCGCGGATGATCCGGTAGGCGGTGACCTCGACCTCCGCCGACAGCGGCGGCAGCTCCCCGCCGACCTCGACTTCGACCCGCAGCGGCCCGTGTTCGGCGGGCACCCGCCCGGTGAGCGTGGCGGCGTACCGGCGCACGGCGAGGACCAGCCCGGCCTCGTCGAGCGCCGGCGGCCGCGCGTCGGCCACGATCCGCCGCAGGTCGGTGATCGCGCCGTAGAGCTCGTCCTCGAGCCGGGCCAGCAGGTGCTCGGTACCCGCCCGGTCCCGCCCGATCAGGTCCCGGGCGGCGCGCAGCCCGAGCACGGCGGCCGTGAGCGTCGGCCCGAGCCCGTCGTGCAAATCGTGGAGCACCCGTTTCAGCCGGTCCTCGTACCCCGCGGGACGACCGATGTCGGCGACGACGAATGTCCGGCGCATGTTCTCCCCGTCCGCCAGAAATGATCCGGCACGCCCTCGCGAACCGGGGTACCAGCCCTCGTGCGGGTAGCCCAGCCGGCTGCTCCGTTTCGCGTAGCGGGATGGTCACCCGCTGTACTAATCGCCGCATCCTGCCCCGGCGTTTCATTCGGAGCCACCGTCAAAGGTCACGGTATGGTCCCGATGCGGAAACGCTCGTAACGGTGCAGGTCCACGCAATGATCCGTCTGGTCCAGCGCGGCCGGGCCGTCAAAAACCATTCATGAACTGTGCCGTGAACCGGTGGAAATTCGACAAAGCCGGGACGCTGCACTTTCGGGAAGTCGCACGGCGGATGGCGCAGAAGGCGACGGACAATTGGCGCAATGGCAACAGGGCCGCGTGGCCGGTTCGTTTCGCGGGCCGGGGGGAGCCCGCCTTTCGCTAACGGATCTCGGCGGGGCCGGGGAGTTCGGCGAGCTGGGTCACGGCACCGGCGTCGGCCGTGCTGTGCCGGGCCAGTTCGGTGAAGAAGCGGGCCACGTGGCCGGTCGCCAGGTGCGCCCGGAAGGCGTCGGTGTCGGCGTAGACCTCGTAGAGGTGAAAGGTCCCCGGCTCCGCGACCGCGCGGAACGACCGGAACTCCCGGCAGCCGGGCTCGCGCCGCACCGCGGCGGTCAGCGTCGTGATGGCGGCGGCCAGCTGTTCCTCGTGGCCGGGGACCGCCCGGACGACGGCGACCATCGGCCGCTCGCCGGGCGGGAGGTCGGCGCCGACCTCGGGCATGAACCGCCGGTCATCGGTGCTCACGGGACCACGACCGGCGTACCCGGCACCACGAGCCGGACGGGGATCTCCGGGGCGATGCGGGCCACCGCGTCGGCGTAGTGGCGCGGGTCCTGGTCGCCCTTGGTGATCATCCGGTCGCCCAGGCGGCCGCTGTGGAAGGCGTAGTGGTGCGGGATCGCCAAGGCCGGCTTCAACGCCGCGGTCAGGCCGGCTGCCTCCTCGGCGTCCATCACCACCTGCTCGAGGTGCATCGGCCGGATGCACAGGCCGTTCGTCGGCAGGATGGCCAGGTCGACGGGACCGAACCGGTCGGGGATCGTGTCGAGCTCCGGGACCCGCAGCGAGTCGCCGCCGAAGAAGACCGTGCGGTCGCCGGCCTGGATGACGAACGTGACTTCGTGGACGCCGTGCTTGCCCGGCGTCGCCGTCACCGTGAGGTCGCCGACCGTGGCGGCCTCCCACGCTTCGACGACGCGGATGTCGCGGAAACCCTTGTCCCGCGCGATGGCCGCGACCGTGCCGGGCCCGATCAACGGGGTGCCGAGGTCGAAGCCGCCGTCCACGAGGCCGTCGAGGTCGCAGTGGTCGTAGTGCTCGTGGCTGACCACGACCGCGTCGACCCGGCCCAGACCGGCGACGGTCGAGGCGACCGGCTCCCCTTGGTAGTAGGTCGCGGCCTGGGTGAACCACGGGTCGGTCAGGACCCGGAGCCCGCCGATTTCGATCAGCTGGCAGGCGTGCCCGATGCGGGTCACGCTCAACGAAGTGGGCATGCTGGTTCTCCTGGTGTCAGTTGCCGAGGTCGAGCAGGGCGCCGAGCAGTTCCTCGGGCGTCTCCACCTGCGGCAGGTGGCCGGTGCGGGGGAGCAGGGTGAACGTCGACAGCGGGATGGCGTCGGCGAAGGCCTTGCCGTACCCGGGGCCGGCGATGCCGTCGCTCTCGCCCCAGATCACGTGCACGGGGAGGTCGAGTTCGCCGAGCCGCTTGGCGAGCGTCGGGTCGGCCATCGCCGGGCCGGTGTAGCCGATCAGGGCCCGCACGTCCGGACTCGGCCCGGTACCTCCGCCCGCCGGCGGCACCGGAGCCTTGCCCGGGTCGTGAAAGGACAGTGCCCGGATCTCCGGGAGGGACATGGTGCTGATGTCGGTCAGTGGATGCCCCTCGACTTCGATTCCGATCCCGTCGATGATCACCGCGCCGCTGACCCGCGGGCTCTTCTGAAGGGCGATCTCGGCGGCCAGCCAGCCGCCGAAGGAGTTGCCGACCACCGTGACGTCGGTGAGGTCGAGCTGGTCCAGCAGCCCGACGTACAGCCGGGCCAGTTCGGCCACGCCGGTCAGGCTTTCGGCTTTCGGGGTGCCGGCGAAGCCCGGGTGGGTGGGCAGCAGCACCCGCGAGTGGGTGCGTTCGGCGAGCAGGTCGGCGAAACCGGCCATCGTCGCGACACCGCCGCCGCCGTGCAGCAGCAGGAAGGGCCGGGTGCGGTCGCGGTCCTGGAGGGTCACCTCGGCGGGGCCGACGGTGCGGGTTTCGGTGCGGGTGGGCCGGAGTGACCCGGCCGCGGGGAGAGTCGTCATCGTTCCTTCTCGGTCGTGGAGGGTCGTACCTAAGGAACCTTATATAAGGTTCTTTAGATAAGCAACCTGACTTCGATGAGTTAGGGTGAGCGGCATGAAGTACCGCCCCGGCGACGTCTCCCTGGCCGTCAAGCGCCTCCAGTACCGCCACCACCGAGCACTGAGCCGGGTCCTGGCGCCGCTGGGGCTTTCGCTCGTGCAGTGGGACACGCTGCGCCACCTGCACCGCCGCCCGGACGCTTCGCTGCACGAGCTGGCGGTGCTGACCTTCCAGACCGACCAGTCCTTCGGTTCACTGGCGACCCGGATGGCCGAACGCGGGCTCATCGAACGCGTCCCCGGGCCGGGCCGCGCGGTCCGGCACCGGCTCACATCGGAAGGCGCCCGGCTGCGCGCCGAAGGGCAGGACCTCGTCGACGGGGTTGTCGAGGCGTCGTTCCGCGACCTGTCGGAGACGCAGATCGACCAGCTGGGCGAGCTGCTGGATCGAGCCTTGGGTCCGGACCCGACCGCGTAGTCGCTTTCGCGGGTGAGCCGGACGGGGAGTGCCCGGAAGGGCCGAGGAGGCGGGAACCGTGTGGTGTGGCCGGGGTGGGCGAGCATGATCACCGCCACGGCGGCGAGCGTCTCCGTGGACACCCGGGATTGGCGACCGTGAGTGCGCCCAGTGGCGAGGCCCGAACCCGCCGGCGCGGTCGTCCCGACGGCAACGACCAGGCTCCGAATCGCCGGCCTCCGCGGAACTGCTGCTGCGTCCGCTGCCCGGCGGACCGCTGGTGGCTACCCAACGCGACCTGACCGACCAGCCGTGGACCTCGAAGTCTCCCGAGGTCGTCAGCGACCTTGCCCAGCGCCGAGAAAAGTGTATAACGTCATATACGACGTGGGTACTTTTGACAAAATTCGTGACCAAAAACCACAGATCAAAAGCACTTCGACCGCGCCGAGCGGTCAGCCGGTGACCTTCCGCGCCACCCCGCCGTAGAGCTGCGTGTTCGTGTACGGATCATTCGACACATCACCCGGGCCGCCCGGCCGCCACAGCGCGCAGCCGACCAGGCCGGGTTCGATCAGCTGGAAGTCACCGAACATCGACTCGACTTCGCGGTACGTGCGGGTGGTTGCCTGGTCGTGGCCTCTGGCCTGGTTGAACGTGCCCACGAGGCTGTTCATCCGGTTGCCTTCCTGGTCGCTGACCATGTGCGAGATCGCCAGGTAGCTGCCGGCCGGGAGGCGGCGGCGGTACTCGGCGAGCAGCCGGTGCGGCTCGCCGGCGTCCGGGATCCAGTGCAGCATGGCCACCATCAGCAGGCCGATCGGTTCGCCGAAGTCGAGCCGGCGCAGTTCCGGGTCGGCGAAGATCCCGTCCGGGGCCGTGAAGTCCCCGTGCGCGATCGTGGCGTTTTCGCTGGTGCGCAGCAGCATCTTGCTGTGCGCGACGGCGATGGGGTCGCGGTCGACGTAGACCACGCGGCACCGTGGGTCGATCTCGCCGGCGATCTGGTGGACGTTGCCCACCGTGGGGATGCCCGAGCCGATGTCGAGGAATTGCCGGATGCCCAGGTCCATCAGCGTGCGGACGACCCGCCCGAGGAACGCGCGGTTGAGCCGGGCGACGTCGCGGATGCCGGGCATGACCTTTTCGGCCTGTTCGGCGGCCTCGCGGTCGGCTTGGAAATTGTGCGCGCCGCCCAGGAGATAGTCGTAGGTGCGGGAACTGCTGGGTTTCGTCGTGTCGATACCCGGAGGAACCCATTCCTCTTGCTGGTGTTGTGTCATCGCGTCCCACCTCGCTCGCCTTCGAACGAAGAACATACTCACTCCGGCGGCGGACCCGATTACGCCATCGGTGTGACGTCAATTCAGCCGATGGGTGCTGTCGCGTGCGGCCGATCGGGCCTAGGGTGGCAAGCCTCCTTCCGGACAGCCAAGGAGAGGAAATGGACGTCCCGGTCGCGCCAGGCCGTCGGATCCTGCTGGGACACACGTCGTCGCTGTTGCGGCAGCGGGTCGAGTTCACGTCTTCGTTGCGGTCGCACGGCGATATCGTGCGGCTCTTCCTCGGTCCGTTGGAGACGTATTTCCTGACGAGTCCGGAGTTGGTCAATCACGTCCTCGTCACGCAGGGGACCAGCTTCTCGAAAGGGATCATCTTCGATCGTTTCCGGCCGTTCATGGGAAACGGGCTGGTCATGTCGGAAGGAGCGTTCCACCTGCGGCAGCGGCGGTTGATGCAGCCGGCGTTCCACGGTGCCCGGCTCGCCGCGTACGCGGACACGATGGTGCGGGCCACCGGGGAATTGACCGGTACCTGGCGGGCGGGGGAGGTGCGCCGGCTGGACGCGGACATGCAGCGGCTGGCCGTCACCGTCGTGGGGGAGACGCTCTTCGCCACCGAACTGGGGCGGCGGGCCGTCGCGGAGGCACGCCGGTCGATCCCGGTGGTGCTGAAGTCGGGGATGATCCGGGCGTTGTCGCCGCGGTTCCTCGAACACGTTCCGGTGATTCCCGCCAACCGGCGGTTCGACCGGGCCGTCGACCGGCTCCGGCGGGTCGTGCAGGAGGTCATCACCGGGTGGCGGCCCACGGGGGAGGACCAGGGTGATCTGCTGTCCATGCTGATGCTGGCCCGGGATCCCGGGACCGGTGCGGGGATGACCGACGACCAGGTCTACGACGAGGTGATCACGTTGCTGACGGCGGGCAGTGAGACGAGCGCCGTCGCGCTGACGTGGCTGTTCCACGAGCTGGCCCGGCACCCGGAGGTCGAGCGGCGGGCGCGGGCCGAGGTGGACGAGGTGCTGGCCGGCCGCGCGGCCACGTTCGATGACGTCGCGAGGCTGGCGTACCTGCGCCGGATCGTCAGTGAGGTCTTGCGGATGTACCCGATCTGGATCCTCATGCGGCGGGCCCTGCGGGACGTCGAACTCGGCGGGGTGCGGCTGCCCGCCGGTACGGAGGTCATGTTCAGCCCCTTTTCGCTGCATTTCGATCCGCGGTTCCACGAAGATCCGGATCGGTTCGATCCCGATCGGTGGTTGCCCGAGCGGGCGGCGCGCATTCCGAAGGGTGCGTATGTGCCGTTCGGGGCCGGTGGCCGGCAATGCATCGGGCAGGCGTTCGCGCACACGGAGATCACGCTGGTCGCGGCGTCGGTGCTGGCCGGGTGGGAGTTGTTCCCGGTGCCGGGGGTGCCGGTGCGGTTGACGGTGACTTCGGCCGCGTATCCCGACCGGATGCCGATGACCGTGGTCCCGCGGCGGGTGGCCTGAGCGGCGCCGGAAATCGATCGACCCCGTTTCTTGATCGATCTTGTTCTTGATCTGTTCTGTTTCTTGATCGCTTTGTCGGTTTGCTCGGTACTGTTCTCTTTCGGAGGTAGTTTTTCGTGTTCGGATTCCGTGGTGGGATGAAGCGCGCCGCCCGTCGTCGCCGGCGGGCCACTGTGCTCGTGCTGGTGGCACTCGGCTTCCTGCTGGTGCCCGTTTCGGCCAGGGCGGAGGGCGCGAGCTGCCGGGAGCTGTACTTCCCGGTGACGCTCGTGGCGCTTCCGCAGACGATGCACGGCACCTTGTGCGTGCCGTCCGGTGGCGCGGGCACGGTGCAGGTGCTGATTCCCGGCGGTACGTACAATAGTTCCTACTGGGACATCGGGTACCAGCCGGAGATCCGGTCCTACCGGCTGGCGATGAACAACGCCGGGTACGCCACGCTGGCGCTCGACCGGCTCGGTACCGGGCGCAGCACCACGCCGCCGAGCGTGGTGCTGACGACGATCACCGAGGCGGCCGTGGTGCACCAGGTGATCCAGGCCGTCCGGTCGGGTGCGCAGGGGCCGCGCTTCGGCAAGGTGATCCTGGCGGGGCATTCGTTCGGTTCCGGGACCGCGAGCATCGAAGCGGCCACGTTCCACGACGTCGACGCCGTGCTCGTCACCGGGCTGGCCCACCGGTTGAACCTCACCGGGACGGCGGCGGTCTTCGCGTCCACCTACCCGGCCTTGCTCGATCCGCGGTTCGTCACCGGCGGCTACGACCCCGGCTACCTGACGACGCTGCCGGGCACGCGGTACTCGATCTTCCATTCGCCCGGGCCGAAGGTGGACGGGGCGATCGCGTTCGACGAGGCGACGAAGGACACTTCGGCGTACGAGCAGGCGGCCGACCTGTTCCCGATCGGGATCATCGCGCCGTACTCGCTGCTGATCGACCGGCCGGTGATGGTCGTGCTGGGCCAGGATTCGGTCTTCTGCGGGCTGCTGGCCACCAACTGCTCGTCCGCGGTCGCGATCAAGACGTCCGAGACGCCGTACTACGGGGCCGGGGTGGATCTGACGACGTATGCGCTGCCGGGGTACGGGCACGCGATCAACTACGCGCCCAACGCGCCCGACTACTTCCGGGCGGTCGTCGACTGGGCGAACCGGAAGGTCGGCCGCTGAGGCGCGCGATGGATTGAGCACCACGTCGGGGTGGCGACGCCCGGGGGTTCGGTGGCGGCCGGTGAGCCGGCCGCTGGGCGTGGTGTCGATCGGGCGGGCCGGGTTCGCCGGGGCGGCGCCCCTGAGCCGGCCGAGGGGGCGGCGGCGCTGACCGCGGCCGTACGGACCGCGCTGAGCAGGCCGGCCTCCGTGATCGTCGTGGTGCGGGCGGTCTCGGCGTCGAATTCGCGTCGCCGTTCAGCGGGGCATCTCGAAAGTTTCGAATTCCCGCCCCCGTGTAAATTTCACGGCCTCATTGTCCTTTGTGGACCTATGACAAGCCTTTGAGGAGGCAAAGCGCGCCGGCCCGGCGTCGGGGGCGCCGGGCCGCGCGTGCGTGGATTGACAATTCCGCTTCGGGAAGTCCAGGCTGGCGCCACGCATGTTAGCGATAACAGTTGTCGTCTTGCTCATGCGCATACCGATCTGGCCGTCCAACGGCGGGTAGCTGACCGGGAGAAGGTCGTCATGAACAGAAGAAGTTTGAGCCGCGGGAGCCGACACTCGATCGCCGTGCTCGCCGCCGCGGCGACAGTCGCGGTGACGGCGTTGTTCGGGGCCGGTGCGGCCCAGGCCGACGTCACCGGCGCCCTGCGCGGTGTCGGGTCGGGTCGCTGCCTGGACGTCCAGAACGCCAGTCAGGCCGACGGCACCGGCGTGCAGATCTACGACTGCTCGGGCGGAGCCGGCCAGCAGTGGACGTCGACGGCCAGTGGCCAGCTGACGGTGTTCGGCAAGTGCCTGGACGTGGCCGGCAGCGGGACCACCGCCGGCACCAAGGTGCAGATCTGGACCTGTCACGGCGGGGCCAACCAGCAGTGGCGGGTGAACGCCGACGGCTCGGTGGTCGGCGTGCAGTCCGGGCTCTGCCTGGACGTCACCGGCGCCGGGACGGCCAACGGCACCGCGGTGGCGCTCTGGACCTGCCACGGCGGCACCAACCAGCAGTGGACGGGCCTGTCGGGCACGCCGACGACCACGACCACCACCACGACCGGGGGGAACACCGGCTGCACCCTGCCCTCGTCCTACCACTGGACGTCGTCCGGTGCGCTGGCGCAGCCGAAGAACGGGTGGCTCTCGCTCAAGGACTTCACCAACGTCGTCTACAACGGCAAGCACCTGGTCTACGGCTCGACGGTCAACTCGTCCGGGTCCTACGGCTCGATGGCGTTCAGCCCCTTCACCAACTGGTCCGACATGGCCTCGGCCGGGCAGAACGGGATGAACTCCGGCACCGTCGCCCCGACGCTGTTCTACTTCGCGCCGAAGAACATCTGGGTGCTGGCGTACCAGTGGGGTGCCTGGCCGTTCATCTACCGCACCTCGAGCGACCCCACCAACCCCAACGGGTGGTCCTCGCCGCAGCCGCTGTTCACGGGCAGCATCTCCGGCTCCGGCACCGGCCCGATCGACCAGACCCTGATCGCCGACGGCTCGAACATGTACCTGTTCTTCGCCGGTGACAACGGCAAGATCTACCGGGCCAGCATGCCGATCGGGAACTTCCCGGGCAGCTTCGGGTCGTCGTACACGACGGTCATGAGCGACTCGCAGGCCAACCTGTTCGAGGCGGTCGAGGTCTACAAGGTCCAGGGCCAGAACCAGTACCTGATGATCGTCGAGGCGATGGGCTCGGGCGGCCGCTACTTCCGCTCGTTCACCTCCAGCAGCCTCGGCGGTTCCTGGACCCCGCAGGCGGCCAGCGAGAGCAACCCGTTCGCGGGCAAGGCCAACAGCGGCGCGACGTGGACGAACGACATCAGCCACGGCGACCTGGTCCGCACCAACCCCGACCAGACGAAGACGATCGACCCCTGCAACCTCCAGTTGCTCTACCAGGGCAAGGACCCGTCCGCGGGTGGCGACTACAACCGGCTCCCGTGGCGGCCGGGCTTGCTGACGCTGCGGCGTTGATCGCCTGAACGACTGTTCGAGAAGAGGAGCCCCGGCCGTCCAGCGGCCGGGGCTCCTCTTCGTCGCGGGCACGTTTCGCCCCGAATTCACCGGGAATTGCGCTGCCTTTTGGTGACACCCGGACGGGTTGAAAAGGTTTATGGGGAAATCCGCGTGGTTCGCGGCCGTGTTCACTCGTCAAGGCGATCATGATCTTGCTCCGGTGGCAGCTTCGCCGAGCTGTCGGTTAGCGTGATCCCGGCCCGGGAAACGGCGCGCCACAAGCGCTTCGCCGACCGGCTTCCCCGAAGGCGTCCGATCAGCGGATCCGAAGAGCCTTCATTTTCGACCCAGGCAGGGTTGGCTGCTGAACCGGAGAAGAAGATGTCTTTCGGCAATGACGCGACGACGATTCCCCGCCCGCGGCGGCCTCGTACCGGGCGCGCCGGCGGGGTACTGGCGGTGCTGCTCCTGGCCCTCGCTTCGGCCTGCCCGGTGGCGCACGCCTACCCCGCCCGGGTGCAGGTGTTCGTGGCGAACAGCGGTTCCGACAACGTCACCGTGTACGACACCCGGATGCAGGAGGTGGTCGCCACCGTCCGGGTCGGCCGGTCGCCGGTGGGGGTGGGCGCGGCACCCGGCGGGGACCGGGTCTACGTCACCAACGAGCTCTCCGACACCGTTTCGGTGATCGACGCCCGCACCTACTCCACCCTGGCCACGGTTCCGGTGGGCCTGCACCCGTTCGGCGTCGCGGTCGCTGGCTCCCACGCCTACGTGACGAACTTCGGGGCGGACACCGTTTCGGTGATCGACACCGCGACGAACAAGGTCGTGCGGCAGATCCCGGTGGGCCGGTTCCCGCACAGCCCCGCCGCCAGCCCGGACGGCCGCCGGGTGTACGTGACCAACAACGGCGCCGCCACCGTGTCGGTCATCGACGTCGGGTCCGACCAGGTCGTGGCCACCCTGCCGGTCGGTCGCTTCCCGGCCGGCATCGCGACCAGCCCGGCGGGCGACCGCGTCTACGTGGCGGCGACCGGCGCGAACAGCGTCGACGCCATCAGCGCGAGCGGGCCGACGCTGATGACGACGCAGCCGGTCGGTCAGGTGCCGATGGGGGTCGCGGTCACCCCGCGCGGCCAGGTCTACGTCGCCAACGCCGGCTCCGACACGGTGTCCCTGCTGGGCCGCAACCCCCCGACGGCGATCCCGGTCCAGGACGAGCCCGAAGGCGTGGCGGCGGCGCCCGACACGAGCTACGTCTTCGTCACCAACTCGGCCTCGGGCTCGATGTCGGTGATCGACATCGCGACGAACACGGTCATCGCGACCGTGCCCGTCGGCAGCGAACCGGAGGGCCTCGCCGTGACGTCCTGACCCGGTGTATTTGCCCGGCGCTTCCCGACTCTGACCGGCACACAGCTGTCACAGCGGAAGGAAGAACCATGCCGGAATCGCAGACCTACCACGCCCGGGCCGACGCCGAACGCGCCCGGCTGCTGACGGGCACCACGTCGCCGTTCACCATCACCGTCCGGTTCGACGGCGGGCTGACCCAGGCCCAGCAGGACGCCTTCGCCGCGGCCGCCGACCGGTGGGCGACGGTGATCGTCGGTGACCTGCCGGACGTCGTGCTCGACGGGGAGCCGATCGACGACGTGCTGATCGTCGCGAAGGGTGCCGACATCGACGGGGTCGGGCACGTCCTCGGGCAGGCGCACATCACCCACGTGCGTCCGGCGGGCCCCGAACGGTGGGCGCTGCTGCCGGTCCGCGGCGAGATGACGTTCGACCGGGCCGACCTGGTCAAGATGGAAGCGACGGGCATCCTCGGGGACGTCATCACCCACGAAATGGGCCACGTCCTCGGCATCGGCTCGCTCTGGGGCGCCAAGGGACTGCTGGTCGGCAAGGGCACCAGCGATCCGGCGTTCACCGGGCCGGCGGCGATGGCCGAGTACCACAAGCTGCGCGGCTCCGGCGACCTGGTGCGGGTGCCGGTGGAGGACACCGGCGGGCCGGGGACCCGGGACGTGCACTGGCGGGAGCGCACCTTCGGCAACGAGCTGATGACCGGTTTCGTCGGCCACGCCCCGAATCCGCTCAGCCGGATCACCGCCGCTTCCCTCGGCGACCTCGGCTACCAGGTCGACGTCGACGCGGCGGACTCCTACGACCTGCCCGCCGCCGAGCTGGGGCTGACGGCCGCGGGGGTGGCGGTGCACGCACTGGCGGTCACGCCGGCCCCGGTCGAGCTGCCCCGGCAGACCGTGCGCGCCTGATCGTCCGGGATCGTGGCCGGTTCCGCCACCGCGGAACCGGCCACCCGTGCGTCAACAGCTCGAATGCATCTTCAGGTGGGCGATGTCGTCCCACAGGGCGGTGTCGAAGGTCGCCCAGGCGCGGAACCGGTAGCGTTCGGCGCTGCTCGGCATCTTCTGCACGAACTTGCGCCAGTCCCCGCCGATGGGGTGTTCGGTGGCGAGCGAGCCCAGGATCGCCCGGCCGGCGTCGACCAGGTCGACGTTCCAGATGGACCAGACGGCGCCGTCGACCGTGCTGGTCACGGTGGCGTCGAAGGTGGCGGTCCCGTCGGGGGACAGGGTCCACTTGGCACCCTCGAGCATCGTGCAGTTCCCCATCCTGATCGGCCCCCAGCGGAATTCCCACGGCGTCCAGCCGGTGAGCCGTCTCGCTGAGGCGTTCGCCGCCTGCATGATGACCGACGGGTCCATGTCGGGTGCCTTTCCGCTCGGCTCGGTCCTACCGCCGGACAGAGGCGCGGCGGGCGGCACTTGATACCGGTCACCGCCCGGGCGTCGCGGGCAGGGCGAGGGAGAGCGCGAGGTTCCCGTCGAGGAACATCAGCCCGCGTTCGCCGAACCGCCGGAACGCGGCTTCGACCGCGGGAACTCCCACGGTGAGCCCGAGTTCGCGGTGCACGGCCACGGCGGTGCGGGGCCGGTCCACACAGGCGAGGTAGAGGTCGGCGAGCGTGTCGCGGAAGGTGTGGGTGCCGTGGCCGCCCGGGTGGCGGCCGTCGTAGATCTGCAGGAAGCCGGGCGCGCACCGGTACACCAGCACCGGCGCCGGGTCCGCCTGCCAGGCCGCCGACCACGCCGAAACCGCGTCCCGCAGCGGCGTGTAGACCTCCGGCGGCAGCTCGTCCTCGGGTTCGTAACCGAAGAAGTAGGCGACCCGGCGGACGTCCACGGTGGCCGGGTAGACGTGCCGGTAGCTGGCCTCGGGATCCCGGGACCGCAGGGGGAACCGGTCCGGCCGCGAGAACAACGGGCTGAACCGCTCCAGCCACACCCGCGCCGCGCCGGCCGGCGGCTGGAGGTGGACCAGGTGCGGGACGACCGCCGCCTGTTCGGCGTACGCCTCGGCCGGCTCACCCGGGAACCCCCAGAGGATGTTCCAGGCGACGGCGATGCCGTAGTACCGGGCCCAGCGCAGGAGGTTGACGTTCTGCGCGGCCCGGACCCCCTTGTCCATCAGCCCGAGCACCTCGGAGCTCAGCGACTCCAGGCCCGGCTGCAGCTGGGTGACGCCGGCCTGGGCGAGCAGCTTCAGCTGGGCGCGGGACAGGTTGGCCTTGACCTCGTAGAAGAGCTGGTACTCGCGGCCGGCCTCGGCCAATGCCGGCACCAGCGTCTTGAGGTAGGCCGGCTCCATAATGTTGTCGACCGCGTCGAACCGGAAGGTCCGGTACCGCCGAGCCTGCGCGTCCAGCTCGCCGAGCACCCGGGACGGCGACTTGGCGCGGAACCGCATGGTGGTGCCGTTGAGCCCGCAGAACGTGCAGTGGTGCTTGGCGCCCCACCAGCACCCGCGGGCCGACTCGAACGGCAGGGCGACGTGGCCGGTCGGCAGCCCCCGCCGCGCCGCCCGCTCGAAGTACTCGTCGTAGTCCGGGACCGGCAGGTCGTCGAGCCGCTCGTGCGGCGCCTCGGCAGGAGTCGCGACGACTTCGCCGCCCACCCGCCGGGCGACGCCGGGGATCCCGCCCGGGTCCGTGCCGTTCGCCAGCGCGTCCAGCAGGCGCGGGAACGCGACGTCCCCTTCTCCGAGCACGGCGAAGTCGATGCAGGCGACAGACCGGACCAGCTCCAGGCCCATCTCGCCTTCGAAGTTGGCCCCGCCGAACACGGTGACGACGCCGGGATCGCGGTCCTTGAGCCGGCGGGCCAGGGCGAACGACGCCACGTTCTGCTGGAACGTGCAGCTGAAGCAGACGACCCGAGCCCCGGCGAGCTCGTCGGCGGCGGCGTCGAGGAAAGCGGATACGTCCTGCTCCCGCACGGCCGCCAGCCAGTCCTGCGCCGGCGCGGCGGCGTCGTCCAAGGAGGACAGTTCGCCGCCGAACTCGGCGAGGAGCTTCCCGTCCGGGTCCGGTGCGTCCGTACCGAACGCTTCGACGGAGAAGAGCCAGTCACCGAGCTGCCGGCCACGGTGGTCGGCGAGCTGCCGGTAGCGGTCGAGCCCGATCCGCACGGCGAAGTCGAGGTTCAGGTGCAGTGTCCGCACTCCGAACCCGTGCTGTTCCCCGATCGCCTTGAGCAGTCCGAGCTGGATGGACGGCCGTTCGGCGTCAAGGAAGGGCATCGAGACGAGAACGGCAGGTGACGTGGTCATGGCCGGCATCCAGGCCCGCTCAAGTCCTGATGGATTTCGTAGTGGTCTGGATGGAACGCCTGTAGGTCGGGATGGGGTGGTCGACCAACCGGGGCAGCATGTGGACCGGTCCGCTACCGGGTTGGTATTGCGTGAGCAATGCGGCTTGTTCCGGTGTGAACGATCCGTCGAACCCCATCTCGAGCTCCGCTTCCTGTGCGGTGGCAAGCCACGCCAGAAGGAGACTTGCGTGCAACAGTTCTCGTTGTCCCTTCGTGAGGTCTTTTTTCGTGGCTTTCTCGACCTTGTGCCAGAAGTCGGCGAACTTCGCTGATTTGTCTTTGGACATGAAACTCCTCCTGTTCGGTTATTGCTCGTCGGGTGCTTTGGCCAGCTTCGCCCGCACCTCGTCGGCGTCCGGGTGCGCGAGGTGCGCGAGGATGCCGTGGGCCTGCTTCCACCCGGTGCGCGCCGACTCGACATCACCCAGGTCGCGGTGGAGGTTCGCGAGGTCGATGAGCATCCGTGCTTCGATCGCCGGATTCCCGATGTGGCGCATGAGTTCCAGCGCCTCTTCGTAACAAGCGATCGCCCGCGAGTGGCTGCCAAGCTGCTGGTGCGCGTAGCCGATGCTGTGCCAGCTCTGGGCAGCCCCCATCTGGTCGCCGAGCAGCGTTTGCAGGTCGAGTGCCTGCTGGCAGTGCTCGATGGCCGAAGCGTGCTCGCCGAGCAGGGCGTGGAACCAGCCGACAGCGTTGAGCGCCGTCGCCTCTCCGGCCCGGTGTTCGGCTGCGCTGAACAACTCCAAGGCCTCTTCGGCGTGCGTGAGCGCGTCGGCGGCGGCCCCCTGCCGATCGAGCAGCCAGGCGAACTGGCGGTGCGTGTGGGCCTGTCCGACGATATCTTCGCTCGCGCGGTACAAGGCGAGTGCGGCCCGGTAGCCGGCGCCGGCTTCGGCATGCCTGCCGAACCGGGCGTGCGTGTCACCGAGGTGCAGGTGCGCGAACGCCTGCTTGCGGTGGTCACCGAGGCGCTGCGCGGCAGCCAGCGCGGCGGCGAGTACACCCTTCTCGTCGTGCCAATACCCGCGCGAGTCCAGGAACCGCTGCATCGACCAGGCGAGCTCCCAGACCCGGGCGTCGAACTCGGTGTCCGCGTGGACGAGCTGCAGCAGCACCCGGTGCTCGGCCTCGAACCACCCCAGCGCCCGCCGGTGCTCGGTGATCCGTTCCGGCTCGGCTCCCTCGGGCAGCGGGGTCAGCTCGGGCGGCACTTCGAGCCGGGGGTCGAGGAACCCGTCGGCGAGGTAGGCGGTGTGGGCGTAGTGGCCGAGCATGCGGTGGACGGCCGCCGCCCGCCCGGCGGGGGACTCTTCCGCGTGCGCCAGCTCCGCGGCGTAGGCGCGCAGCAGGTCGTGCAGGGTGTACCGGCCGGGAACGGGCTCGGCGATCAGGTGCGCGTGCGCCAGCTCGGTCAGCAGCGCCCGGGTCCGGCCCGTGGGCAGGCCGGCCAGGCTCGCCGCCGCGCTGGTGCCGACGTCCGGGCCGGGGTGCACGCCGAAGAGCCGGAACAGCCGGGCCGCCGCGGCATCCAGCCGCAGGTACGACCAGGAGAACACCGCGCGGGGGTCGGTGGCCGGGTCGGCGTCGGCGAACTCGTCCAGGCCGCGGGCGTCCCGCAGCTGCCCGGCCAGCACGGCCAGCCCGAACCCCGGGTGGATCGCGGCGCGGGCCGCCACCACGGCGAGAGCCAGCGGCAGGTGGGCGCAGAGGGCGATGATCTCGTCGGCCGCGGCGGGCTCGGCCGCGATCCGGTCCGCGCCGATCCGCCGGCGGAGCACCGCACGCGCCTCCGCGGTGTCCAGGAGGTCGACGCCGATCGGGTGCGCGCCGGCCGTCACCAGACCGGTGAGCTGGTCGCGGCTGGTCACGAGCACCACGCTGCCCGGCGCGCCGGGCAGCAGCGGGCGCACCTGCCCGGCGTCCCCGGCGTTGTCCAGCACGACCAGGACACGCCGGTTCGCCAACAGGGTCCGGTACAGGCCCACCTGCGCGTCCAGGGAGCGGGGGATCCGGTCGTCCGGAACGGCCAGCGCTTCGAGGAATCCACGTACCGCGTCGGCCGGCGGCACCGGCGACCCGGTCGGATCGAAGCCGCGCAGGTTGACGTACAGCTGACCGTCGGGGAACTCGCCGGCCACCGCGTGCGCCCAGTGCAGCGCCAGTGCGGTCTTGCCGACTCCGGCGGTCCCCGACAGGACCACGATCCGCGGCGCGGGGGACCGCTCGCCCTTGATCTCGTCGAGGCGGCGCAACGCCCGTTCGCGGCCCGCGAACCCCGGCGTGTCCGGAGGCAGCTGCGCGGGGGTGGCGGCGGGCGCGGTGCGCGGTCCCGGCGGTAACTCGCCCCGCAGCAGCTCACCGTGCAGCGCCCGCAGCTCGGAGCCGGGATCGGTGCCGAGCGCGTCGGCGAGCCGGTTCCGGACGGCGGCGTAGCGTTCGACGGCCTCCGCGTCGCGCCCCACGGCGTGCAGGGCGCGCATGAGCAACGCCTCGAGCGGTTCCGCGAGCGGGTACTCCGCCGCCAGTTCGGGCAGCGCGCCGATGACCGCGCCGGGCCGGCCGAGCCGCAGTTCCAGCTCGCCCCAGCCCACGGCCGCGTCGAGCCGGCGCCGGTGCCAGGTCGTGCGGACTCGCTCGGCCCAGTCGCCGTGCAGGCCCGCCAGCGGCGGACCCCGCCACCCGCGCAGTGCCTCGGCCAGCGCCGCGGCGCGGTCGGCGTCGGTCGCGCTCAGATCGTTCCCCTGCTCGACCAGGTGGGCGAATCGGTGCAGATCGACGACGTCCGGATCGATTTCCAGCACGTAACCCGCGGTTTTCCGGGTGACCCCGGCGGGGATACCGGTCAGCTCCGTCACCCGGTTGAGCAGCTGCCGTATTCGGCTCAGGTGGGAATAGACCGCATTGCGGGCTTCTTCCGGTGGGTTTTCGCCCCAAACCCGGTCGATGAGCGTTTCGATCGGAACCGGGCGGCGGGCATCGACAGCCAATGCCGCGAGAACAACCTGCTGACGTGGGGTTCCGACGTCGAGCGGCTGTCCGCCGACGCGTAGCTGCACCTCCCCGAAAAGCAGAAATTCCATGCGGCGGACTCCCCGTGCTCGACACGTCCGAACCGGCCACGTCGATGCTGCCCGCACCGCAAGGTCTCGGCAAGGTCGGCGAACAGGGCGTGGCGGAATCGTGAACACGGGAACAGCCGAGTCCGAGGAGGGACCATGCGGGACGAGTCGCCGGCCCGATTGCTGGAAAATGCGGCCCGAGGTGCGGAATGGGCCTGGCGGGACCTGGTCGCCCGCTATTCTTCGCTGATCCACGCGGTGTGCCGGCAACACCGGATCGGCGGTGCGGACGTCCAGGACGTCAGCGGCGCGGTGTGGCTGCAGCTGGTGGCCAACCTGGCGCAGATCCGCGAACCGGACGCACTGCCCGGCTGGCTGCGCACCACCACCCGGAACGAATGCCTGCGCCTGCTGCGCCACCGGAACCGGCAGATCCCCACCGAGAGCACGACGTTCGCCGATTCGGCCACCCCGGCGCCCGACGCCACGCTGATCGGAGCCGAACGCCTGTTCGCCGCCCGTCGGGCGTGCGCCCAGCTGTCCCAGCAGGACCGTGAGCTGCTCGCGTTGCTGTTCGACGACCCGCCGAAGTCCTACCGGGAAATCAGCGCGACGCTGGGAATCCCGATCGGCTCGATCGGCCCCTCGAGGGCCCGGTGCTTGGCCAGGGTGCGCAGCACGCCGGCGATCGCGGCGCTGCTGGCCGGGTAACGGCAGGATTTCGCTGGGCACACTTCCCGGAGGAAGCAGGCCACCGCTTGATACACGCCGCCGGAATGCGCTCACGGCGGCTTTCCCTCGCCGGTTTCGTTTCCCGAATGAGGATGACGCCCGGCGGTTTGCCGAGCCGATTCGCCCGGACTCGAAGGGTGCCGCGGAGCGATACCCGCCCCGCGGCACCGCCGAGGTCAGCCGCGCAGCATCTCGGCCACCAGGAACGCGAGCTACGCGACAGCCTGATCGAGCAGCTGGGCACCGAACCCCGCGGAGAACTGCAGGAACTGCACCGGCGGATCCTGGCCGCCGACCCCGCCGGCCTGAGCGCCGCACCCGGACCCGGGGGTGACCGTGGCGCCGATGCCTCCCCGGCAGCTGCCGGCCGCGCCCGCGCTGTTCGTCGGTCGCCGGGAAGAGCTGGACCGGCTCGACGCCGACCTCTGATTACCCCATTCCGGGGAATTGCGCGCGCGAGGACATCCCGGTTGGCCGGTAGGCGGTCCGAGCTCGGGTTCCCCCGCCGGATACGCTGCCGCGGCCGAGTACGCGAACCGATGGGGGACAAGGCATGGACAGCACTACGGGCACGGACAGAGTTCGCCTTCACGAACCTGTTCCGAACGTGCCGTCCGGGGCCGAACCGCTGTTCGCCGGGTTTGTCCAGAAATTGACCGGGCTGACCATTGTCCGCATGGGACTCAGCGGCGCGCTGGTCATGCTGGGTTTGCTGCTCGTGTTCACCGAAGGGTGGGGGAGCACGCTGCCCTACATCTACTTCGGCATCTTCGGCGGCATGCTGGCGATGTGGACTTACGTCCTGGTCCTCTACCGGCGAGTCCATGGCCTCTTCGGGGAGCCGTACCACCGGCTCGACGTCGCTCCGGACGGGTTGCTCGCGAAGGGTTCGCGGCTCTCGGTGCGGCTGCCGGACGGGCGGTGGCTGCGGACCCGGCTGCCCGGCGGGCCGCGGGTGCAGCTGGCAGGCGAGCGACGGCTGTGGGTGCTCGGCACGGGCCGGCGGGTCTTCGTCCGCCCGCCGGGGGCGATGTGGCTGCGGTCCGGGCGGATCGAAGACGCACCTCTTCCCGGGGCGACGCTTGCCGAGCTCGTCTCCCGCCACCCGACGCCGCCGTCGCGTGATCCGGTGCTCGCCGCGCACCGGGCGTTCCAGGTCCGGCGGGCGGCCGTCACCGGGGTGACGTTCCTGGTGCTGGGCGCGGCGGGGCTCGCGCTCGCGTCGTCGATGGGGTCCGAACCCGCCGGCGCTGCGGACGCGGCCGGGGTGGGCGGCATCGCCGGGGGCAGCGCGGTTTTCGTCATGCTGGGGCTGTTGATGGCCATCGGCAGCCTGCGGATGCGCCGTCCGATCACCGGGGACAGCTGGGTGGAACTGCGGGTCGCGCTCGACACGCCGTTCGTGCCGCGAGCTCGCACGGCGGTGCGGCTGACGGGCTGGGCGTTGTACCCGGACGGGCGGCAGACGCGGTTCCGGCTGGTCGCCGACATCTCGCTGGCCGCGAACGTCGCGGTGACCGGGCAGCTGTGGCTGCTGGGCTACCCGCCGCCGGGCAAACCGGCCAAAGCCGGTCTGCCGGGCTACCCTTGCCTGGGCAACTTCCGCCCCGTGTGAGCCGAGCGCCGGTCAACGCCCTGTGCGCCCGGCGAGGATTGGCTCTGGAGGATCCGGGCGCGATCGTGGCGGCCCCATCGCGGCCGGCGCCGGTGGATCGCCACGATGGGCACCCTGGTCGGGTACGCGTCCTGGGCGAGCGCGACACCTTCGCCGACCGCCGACTCGCGCCCATCCGGCATCGACCGATCGGCGGGGCCCGCATTCGGGTGAAACCCGTTCCGAGGCGGCAACGTGACCTTCGATGTGCGCGTGTGGTGCTGCGAGCCGGAAATCCCGGGTGCCGAATCGATCACGGGGGAAGCTCCTTGTTCACCATGCTGAAGTCCGCTCCACGTTCCGCACGGACGACCGCGCGCCGCACGGCTGCGGCGGCCGGTGCAGCCGCTGTCGGGCTTGTCCTGGCAACCGCGTCCGCGGCCACGGCTGCGCCGGTGTCCGTCGCCCGGCACTTCCACGTCCCCTACGGCAACAGTTACGCCGACGGATATGCCACCTTCACCAACCGGTGGGTGACCCTCGACGGCACTCTGCACGCCGTCGGATGTGGCCGAACGGTCTACGGCGACTCCTACGCTGCGGGGAAATATCTCGACAGCGCGAGTTCGACTCCGCGCTGCGACGGGAACTGGCCGATCCACATCCCGGTCCCGGCGGACGTGGTGGGCGGTGCCGACAGTGTGTTGATCACCCTGTCCGCCCCGGACGGCTCCGCCGCGAGGTGGGCTTACCGCGATATCGGCCTCTCGCGGTAACCAGCGGATATCAGCCTCTGGCGGCGGGTGGTGGCTCCCGCCACGACCCGCCCAGGGCCGGGCTTCTACCGGCTGTCCTTGAGCCGGTATTCCGCGTTCACCAGCTCGAGGAGCTCGGCCACCGACGTGTCCGCGGACCGCCGGTCGAAGGTGATCTCGCCGTGCTGCAACAGGTTCACCCGGTCGCAGACCTCGGTCACCTGCCCGTAGTTGTGCGCGATGAGGATGATCGCGATGTCGCCGCGCTGCTTCAGCTCCCGCAGCAGGCGGAGGATCACCGCGCTTTCCTTGGCGCCCATCGCCGCGAGCGGCTCGTCGAGCAGCAGCAGCTTCGCCTCCGAATACACCGAGCGGGCGACCGCGATCGCCTGCCGCTGGCCGCCGGAGAGCATGCCCACTTCGGCCGTCACCGAGGGGATGTTGATCCCGATCGAGTCCAGGGCTTCCCGGGCGCGGCGTTTCATCTCCCGGCGCCGCAGGAAGGGCAGTGGCCGGTGGGTCAGTTCGCGGTTCAGGTGCAGATTGAGGTACACCGGCAGGTCGTCGACCATCGCGAGGTCCTGGAACACCGTCTCGATGCCCAGCGACCTCGCGTGCACCACGGACTTCAGCGTCGCCTGCTCGCCCTCGAACAGGATGCGCCCGCCGTCCGGCTGGTGGTAACCGGTCAGGATCTTGATCAGCGTGGACTTGCCGGCGCCGTTGTCCCCGATGAGGCCGAGGATCTCGCCGCGGCGCACGTGCAGGTTGACGTCGGCGAGCGCGGTGACCGGGCCGAACTTCTTGCTGACGCCTTCGATCCGGATGACCTCGGCGCCCGGTTCCCCCGTCATGTCAGCTCCCGGGAGCCGAGCCGCTTGCGCACCACGATCAGCGTCACGTTCAGCACCATCGCGAGGAGGATGGCGGCACCGAGCACCACGTTGAACGCGTTCGCGCTGACGCCGTTCAGGTTGAAGCCGTCGAACACGATGCCGAGCAGCAGCGCGCCGAGGAACGCCCCCACCACCGTGCCGGACCCGCCCAGCAGCGCGGTCCCGCCGATCACCGCCGAGGCCACCGCGAAGAACATCGTGGTGAACCCGCCGTTGGTCGGGTCGTACGAGCCGACCCGGGTGCCCTGCAGGATCCCGGCGATCCCGGCCAGGGTGCTGGTGACCGCGAAGTTGACCACCTTCACCCGGTTGACCCCGATGCCCGATTCCGCGGCCCCGACCGGGTTCCCGCCGGTGGCTTGCGTGTGGATGCCGAACCGGGTCGCCGACAGCACCACCTGCATGACGAGGATCAGCCCGGCGGCCCACAGGAACTCGGTCCAGGGCGCCCCGCCGAAGACGTCGACCACCCAGCTGTCCTTCGGCGCGGCGACGGGACGGGCGTTCGAGATGATCAGCACCAGGCCCTGCAACAGGAACGCCATGCCCAGCGTCGTGATGAACGACGGGATGCCCAGCAGGGTCCGGATCAGCCCGTTCACCACCCCGACCACCGTGCTCACCACGACCGCGCCGAGCAGCGCGAGCCACAGCGGCCAGCCGTTGACGAACAGCTGCATGAGCATGAACGGGGCGAGGGTGAACACGAAGCCGGCGGACAGGTCGATCTCCCCGCAGATCAGGAGCATCACCTGCCCGGCGGCGATGATCGCCCACGGGGCGACGTACTGGGCGATCGTCCGGTAGTTGTCGAGGGAGTTGAACGCGTCGCTGGTCGCCGTGAAGTAGATCCCCGCGGCGATCGTGACCAGCAGGATGCTCAGTTCCTTGACGTGCATCGCGCCGAGCAGCATCGGCCTCAACGACATCGCCGCGCCTACCGGCTCAGCGTGGTCGCCGGCGGCAACGGGATCGCACTCGGCATCGGGATGATGTCCTTCTTCGTCCCGCCTTCGAACCGGCTGCCGGCCGAGGCGTAGGGGCCGACGTTCTCCTTGGTGACGAACGTGAGGCCGGTGTCGGTGACCGGCGGGGCCACCAGCGTGCCGGACAACCGGAACAAGTACAGGTACAGCACGGAAAGGAAGCCCTGGAGGTAGGGGGACTGGTCGATGGTGAAGTCGAGCGCGCCGTTCTTGACCCCGGTGACCGTGTCGTCGAGCAGGTCGAACCCGCCGCTGCCGATCTTGCCGGACAGCTTGCGGTCGGCGATCAGCTTCGCGCACGCGGCGGTGCTGCCGGCGTCGACCGCGTAGATGCCCTTCACCCCGGTGTTGCCGGTGTACGCGGCGGTCATCGCGTTGAGTTCGCCGGCCTGCTCGGCCCCGGTGTTCACGGACTGGACGCGCACGCCGGGCGCGGCCTGCTTGAGCGCGTCGGTGATGCCGTCGAGCCGCGGCTGGACGTTGTTCCCACCCGGCTGGGCGATGCCGACCAGGATGTCGCCGGAGGTGATCTTCTGCGCGATGCGTTGCCCCATCCGGAATCCGGACAGGTACAGGTCCTGGCCGACGTAGGTGAGCGGGTAGTTGCCGGCGGCGCTGGCGTTGTAGGCGATCACCGGAATGCCTTGGCCCAGCGCGCGCTTGGTGAGGTCGACGAAGGCGTTGTCGTCGGTCAGGGCGATCGCGATCCCGTCGGCCTTGCCGGTGATCGCGGTGTCCATGGCGCTGGCCATCTGGGCGACGTTGCCGTTTTCCGAGCCGGTCCACTGTGGTTCGGGCACCCCGAGCAACGCCGCGGCGTCGGCGAGCCCGGACCGGGTCGGGACGAAGAACGAGTTCGTGGTGACGTGGTTGACGAAGACGAACCGCCAGCCCGGCGTGCTCGGGAACGGCCCCGAACTCCCGCCGTTCTGGGCCTGTTGGACGCCGGTGCACGCCGCGAGCAGCGTGCTCGCGGCCATCGTCGCGCCCCCCGCGCCGAGGTACTTCAGTGCTCTTCTTCGTGAAGTTTCAGTAGTCAACGTGACCCCCACAATCGTCTCAGCGGCAGTGTTCCGGCTACGACGGGTCTCTCACGGTTCAGCTTCGAGGACCTTAACAGACGTATGATGTCTCGACCAGGCTTAACCGGTTGCTGACGTACTTCTTGACAATTTCCTGACCAAATGTGGTCAGACATATGTTGTCTGGGGGTGATCTGGTGATCACCGAGTCCGCTCGAGGACTGACCCGGCGGTGGGGAATACGCGCCTCCCGGGCCGTTTCGGAAAGAATTCCGCGCTGCCTGTGCGGGTGGAAATCCGATTTTCGGAATGGGTCAGGGTAGCGGCATGCGTGTGCTGGTTCTCGAGGACGAACCGGAGCTCGGTGCGGAGATCGCCGGAGGTCTGCGGTCAACGGACCACACCGCGGCCGACCGCTTCGCCGAGCTCAACCGGTTCCCGGCCATGCGCCCCTGCGCGACAGCGGGATTCACCCGCTTCGACGGCCACAACGCCCGTTTCTTCGACGACGTCGGAGCGTGGCAGAGCGTCGAGCCCGCCGACGACTTCACGGCGACGGCGCTGCTGGCCTTCGCCCTCGCCGGCCGCTGACAAGCGCCACGGCCGACGATCACCGTGCCCACTCGCCCGGCGGGGGCGTCGGGGGACGCCCGCCGGAGGGCCGGCGGGCGTCCCCGCGCCCAGCGAACTCGCCGCCTGGGGAACGGCGGGTCGCCGGCTCTGAGCCCAGGAGCGGTCAGCCCCGCTTCCGGGCATCGTCAGCGCTTGTAGGCGCCGACGTCGTAGGCCGCACCAGCGGGGCGAGGAGAGCCGTCGAGGTCGGCCGAGCCGGTGTCGCTCGCGGCTGCGGCCCGGCGGCCCCCACGAGCGCCGGGACGACCACGACCGCCGTCGGCGGTGCCGCGCTTCGCGTCTTCACGTCCGCTCCACTCCGTTCCGTCGGCTTGCCGGTGCGCCCGTTTCTAGCGGAGGTCACCGGGGACCGGTCCCCGGCCGAGGCGGGCGCGGGTGCACCGCGACCTCGTGGCGTTGAGGACAACGGTCAGCCGCTGCCGCTCTTCGGCGGCAACATCGCGACTTGCGCGGCGATCGCCACCGAGGCACTTCCCTCGACCAGCGAGCCCCATGCCGGGTTTCCCGGCATGGGGCTCGCTGACAGACTCGAGCTCGGCCGCACTCTTGCCGCTCTGGGGGACAGGACCGAAGCGGTTCGGCAGCACGAGCTCGCCCTCGCGATCGCGGTGCGAGGGGGGCACCTCCGCGAACAGGCTCAGGCGCATGACGAACTTGCCCGGACCTACCCGGGGAGTAGGCCTGGAGAGGCCCGAAAACACCGGCAAGCCGCCGCGGACCTGGCCGTCCGGCTCGGCCTGACGTGCCCGAAATCGCTCCCTCATCTTCGTCCCGCCGGCTGGTGAACCCCTTCGAGTCGTGGCTCAGACCGTGCATCTCCCTAACTGTATAACGCCCTATACGACAGGTGTCTGCGGCCAGCGATTGCTGGCCGCAGACAAAAAACCTCACAGACGCCAGGGATGGACTGGCTAAACCGGTTCTGCCTCCCGCGCGTGTGCGGTCGTGGCTCCGTTTTCGGGCCGCGACGGCAACAGGGAGTGAACCATGATGAAGGACCGAACGATGGCGAAGAGCGGCACGAGGAAGGTCGCCGCGGCCGTGGCCGCAGCTGCGTCGGTGGCGGGGATGGTCTTCGCGGCGGCGCCCGCCACCGCGGCCGCTTACCCCACCAGCACCTTCACGATCAAGTACGGCGCAAGCTACTACAGTGGCACGGTCATCTGGCAAAACCGGTCGGTCGCGGTCACCGGAACGTTCAACGCCGTCGGGTGCCGGCGGGTGTACGCGATAGCGAAGTCGGACAACACTCAACTGGACTACCGAAGCTCCAGCACCCACTGCAACTCGACGGCGGCCGCGCCCTTTGCCCTCACCACGGACATCGCCGGCGGGGCCAACAACGTGGGACTCTGGATGTCCACCGAAAACCCCAACGACATCCTCACGAGCGTCTACTGCTACCGCGGCGACAGCGTCTGCGGATAGGTTTCCGGCTGAGGCGTTCCCCAGGCGGCCGGTGACTGGCGGATCGCCCGGTGGTCAGTGCCGGGTGATCCGCCAGTAGGTCGTCGTCAGTGGATCGCGCCGTGCGGGAGGACCGCGTGTACGCCCCACGTCTCGTTGGCGACCTGGGTGATCCGCAGGTCGACGACCGGCGAGGCGAGCGCCAGGGCGGTCGGCCGGTCGAGGCCGTGCAGCTGCTGCAGCCAGGTCACCATGGCGGCCAGGGCGTCGGCCATGGCCTCGTTGAGGTCGGTGCCGAAGCCGAAGGTGATGCGGCCTTCCGGGGTTTCGGCGTGGATGCCCGGGACCGCCGCGTCCGCTGCCAGGGTGAGGGTCACCGCGGTGGTCATCGGGCACTCGATCGCCGTTCCGCCGACTTCGCCGTGGCCTTGGGCCGCGTGGCCGTCGCCCAGGTGCAGCAGCGCGTCCGGGACGGTCAGCGGCAGGAAGAGCGTCGACCCGGCGACGAGGTCCCGGCAGTCGAGGTTGCCGCCGCCGGCCGGGCGTGGCGGGATGGTCGGGTGCGGTCCGGGTTCGGCCGGCGGGACGCCGATGACGCCGAGGAAGGGCGTCACGGCGACGGTGTGGCCGAGGTTGCTGGTGGCGGTCTCGGGCCCGATGTCCCAGGTCAGCCAGGCGCCGGGGCCGCCGGCGACCCCGAGCCGGCGGTTGAGTGCGTTGTCTTTCGTGCCCGCGGCGGTCCAGCCCCAGTCGCCGGGCGTGATCGACGTGAAGTGCACGCCCAGGACCATGCCGGGTTCGGCGCCGCGCACCGCGATCGGACCGGTGAGGCAGTGGCCGCGCCGGTCCGGGAACATCGTGGGGCCCTGTACTCGCCGGTCCAAGTAGCCGGCGGCGTCGAGTGAGCCGACCACGATGGAGTCACCCGGGTCGACGGTGAGCACGGGCGGGGTGGCCCGGTCGAAGACGTCCACTGTGGTCTCGCGGGTCGCGGGAAGCCGGTGCTCGGCCACGAATTTCCTTTCCGACGTCGGCTCAGCGCAGCGCCGATCCGGCGGTCGGCACCAGCCGGGTCGTGGTTGCCGGGTCGCTCGTCAGCGCCGAAACGGTGGCGGCCAGCGGGGCGCAGCGGGGATCCTGGTGGACGGCGTCCAGGATACGTTCGCGGTCGGCGTCGTCTTCGAAGCGCCTGATTCAGACGACGGCGTCTTCGTCGCCGGCCACGGTGAACGAGCCCACCACCCGCATCCCGCGTTCCTCGTGCAGCGGGATGACGGTCTCGTCCAGGTAGCGGGCCAGTTCGGCGCCGCGGCCGTGCCGGGCGTGTTCGGTGCGGATCTCGTAGAACATCGGCGGTGCTCCTCAGGTTCGGGGTGCGAGGCGGGCGGCGGCGAGGGCGTAGACGTCCGGGGAGCCGTCCCACGGCGCGGTGCGCACGATGGTCCAGTGCTCGATGAGCCACCGCCCGCCGAGCTTGCGGAGCTTGAGGTCCCAGCGGCCGCGCATCGTGCAGTGGTCGACGACGCCGGGGTCGGCGGGGACGTGGTGGTAGGCGACCATGTGCGCGCGGCAGGTGGCTTCGCCGCCGGTCTGCCGCATGAGGAGGTCGGTGGCGGCGTGGTGGGTGCAGTCGAACCCGGTCAGGGTGGTGCGGGCCAGTTCGACGAGGTCGGCGGCGGTCACGGTGGTCGGCGGCCTGCCGTGGTAGTGGGTCGAGAGATCCAGCGTCACGTGCTCGGCGAAGAGCCGGCGGAGGGCGATCCAGTCCTGGTCGTCCTGGGCGTGGGCCAGGCCGGCGACGACGTCGGCGATGGCCGCCCGGTCGGCCGGTTCCGGCAGCGTGGTCATGCTCGGTCCTCCTCGGGGGTGGGGCGTTCGATCACCGGCAGGATCAGCCGGCTGGGGTGGGCGGGTCCGTGGCGGACGTGGTTGACGGCGACCACCACGGCGTCCGCGTCGTCGGTGGCGATCGTCGCGCCGGTGTTGGTGTTGCGGTCGTAGCGGGGGAAGTTGCTGCTGGAGACTTCGAGCCGGATGCGGTGGCCGGGCCGGAAGACGTTCGCGGTGACGCCCAGGTCGAGGGTGAGTTCGGCGTTCGTGCCCGGTGCCAGGAGCGCGGGTTCGGTGAGCGACTCGCGGTAGCGGACGCGCTGGATGCCTTCGCAGAGCAGGATGGCCCGGCCGTCGGGGTGGACGTCGACGAGCTTGCCGGTGAAGTCGGTGTCCGGTGTGGACGAACGGGTGTGCAGCACCAGGGTGATGTGGCCGGTGACCTCGATGGGCCGCTGGAGAACCGGGGTAGTGAAGCACAGGACGTCCGCGCGCGTTTCGATCGCGGCCTGGTCGGCTGGTCCGGGGTAGGTGCCCGGCGCGGCGGCGAGCACGGTGCCGCCCAGGCTGGGCACCGGGTCGTGGGGGTCGTAGTGGAAGGTGTCGGTCGCGTCCTCGGCCGGGGTGTCGCGGGTCAGGACGCCGTCGCCGGCCGCGGTGCCGGCCTGGCCGCCGCCGTCGAGGAAGAATCCGGTGTACCGGGTGTCCGGGAGCGGCCAGTCCGGCTCGTCGCGCCACTCGTCGGCCCCCATCACGAACAGCCGGACCCGGTGGGTGTGGTCGGGGAGGCCGGGCCGGCCGCGGACCCAGCAGTCGAAGAACCGCAGGTGCTCCTGGGTGATGCCGGCGGTCTTGATGCCGGCGGAGAGCCCGAACGACCGGTCGGGGTAGGTCCCGTCGGGGTGGGACCAGGGGCCGATGACCAGCCGCTGGCCGTCGCGGGCGGCGGTGCTGCCACCGCGGTGGCGCAGCGTCGTGTACGACCGGACGGTTTCGCCGATGAACACGTCGTACCACCCGCCGATGTGGAGGGCCGGCACGGTGATCCGCTCGACGTCGTCGATGGCGGCGATCTCCCGCCAGAAGGCGTCGCGTTCCGGGTGGTCGAGCACCTGGCCGAGCCAGGGCAGGGAGCGGGTCACCGCGGCGCGGCCGGCGGTCGGCAGCGGTTCGTGCAGCGATCGTGGTTCGGACAGGCCGGCCAGCAGCGCCGCGGCGTCGGCGGGGTCACCGCGGCCGTCGTCGAGTCCGCGTCGCAGGTTGCGCAGGGCCGAGAGGGTGCCCCAAGTGAGGACGGTGTCCTGGGACAACGCGCCGCCGGGGGAGCGCCACGGTGCCGCGTACGGGTCGGCCGAGGTCATCACCGGTGCGATCGCCCGCAGCGCCGGGACGTCGTGCACCGCGGCCTGCCATTGGCTGAAACCCATGTAGGACCCGCCCCACATGCCGACCGCGCCGTCGCACCACGACCGCGCGGCCAGCCAGGTGAGGGTGTCGACGGTGTCCGGGGCTTCGTGGGCGTGCGGCACGAACGTGCCGGGGGAGCGGGAGGTGCCCCGGACGTCCTGCGCCACCACGGCGTAACCGGCTTCGACGAGGGCGAACACGTCGGGGAGCTTCGGATTGCCGTACAGCCCGGCGTCGTCCTTGCCGTAGGGCGTGCGGACCAGCAAGGCCGGGAACGGGCCGGGCCCGTCGGGGAGCCACACGTTGGTGGCGAGCGCGATGCCGTCCCGCATCGGCACCGGCACGTCCACCTCCACCGTGAACCTCACGCCGTCACCGGGTTCCCGGTCGGCGTGATCATCCAGTGGCTGAACGCGGCGTAGTGCCGCGCGAACCCTTGCGGTGTGGCGGCGTGCTCCACCGCCGCCGACAGCGCCGCGACCTGGGCGTACCGGGGGATCCGGTCCGCCTCGTAGGCGGCGAGCGCCGCGATCACGTCGCCGGTGGGGGAAAGCAGGCGGCCGAGCAGCGCGGCGTCCTCGATGCCCAGCGTCGCACCGGCCGTGACGTGCGGCGACATCGCGTGGGCCGCGTCCCCGGCGAGCACGACGCGCCCGGACGCCCAGTGCGGCAGCGGCGGCACGAGCATGATCCGGTTGTGCAGGATCCGGTCCTCGGGCGTGGCGCGGATCAGTTCGGCGAGGACGCCGCCGTGCTCGCTCTCGTCGAGGTGCGCGGCCCGGGCGAGGGCCTGCTCCTTGAGGGTGCCGGTCGGTTCGGGCGCGTCGAACTGGTTCACCAGCCAGTAGACGCCGCCGTCGTGGGTGCGCAGGTACCCGCCGCGGCAGCGGTGGCCGCCCAGGATCAGCCGGTTCTCGGTCAGCGCGAGGCCCGGGTCCGGGAGCACCGCGCGCCAGGCGTGGTGGCCGGGGTGTTCCTGCGCCGGCGTCCCCGGCACCAGCTGGGCGCGGACCGCCGAGTACGCGCCGTCCGCCCCGATGAGCACGTCGGCGGCCTCCTCACTGCCGTCGGTCAACCGGACCGTGACGTGGTCCGCGTGCTCTTCGTACGCGGCGAACCCGGTGGCGAGGCGGATGTTGTCCCGGCCGACGGCGTCGGCGAGCAGATCGTTGAGTTTCGCCCGGTGCACCAGCAGGAACCGGTGATCTTCGACCCCGAATTCCGGGGTCTCCAGCAGCCGTCCGGCCGGGTCGTGGAAGGACATCTCGCTGGGCTTGCCGATCGCGCGCACCTGCTCGCCGAGGCCGAGGGCGTCGAACACGGCCAGCGCGTTGGCCCACAACCCCAGTCCGGCCCCGGCCGCTCGGATCTCCGGCGCGCGCTCGTGGACCACCACGTCGATTCCGCTGCGGCGCAACGCGATTCCGGTCGTCAGGCCCACGACCCCGCCACCGATCACCACAGCTCGCATCGCGGTCCTCCTTCGTCGTTCGCCACCGACGCTAGGGACGTCACCCGGTTAACTCCAGTGCAACCTGGGTACGGACTGATTCCACCTGTGATAATCGGCTGGGTGGACTACGACCTGAACCTCATCGAGGCGCTGGATGCCCTGCTCACCGAGAGCAGCGTGACGAAGGCGGCGGCGCGCCTGCACACCTCGGCGCCGGCGATGAGCCGCACCCTCGCCCGGCTGCGGCGCACGTTCGACGATCCGCTGCTCGTCCGGGCCGGCCGCGATCTGGTGCCGACTCCCCGGGCGCTGGAGCTGCGCAGTGAGGTGCACGCGGTCGCGACCCGGGCCCGCGCGCTGTTCACCCCCTCGGCCGCGGCCGACCCGCGCGCCGCGGTGCGCATGTTCGACCTGCAGGTCACCGACGTGCTGTCCACGACGTTCATCCCGGCCCTCATCGACGACCTGCGGAGCCAGGCGCCGGGGATCTCCCTGCGGCTGCGGCCGGAAAACCTCGAGGACACCCCGGCGCTGCGCGAAGGGCTCGTGGACCTGGAGATCGGGACGCTCCGCCCGGGGGACCCCGAGATCCACTCGGAAACGCTCGTCACCGAAACGCTGGTCGGCGCGATCCGGCCGGAGCACCCGCTGGCGAAGGCGAAGACCGTCACCCCCGAGAGGTTCGCCGCGGCCGACCACATCGTCGTCTCGCGCCGGGGCCGGGCCCACGGCCCGATCGACGAGCGGCTGGCCGAGCTGGGCCTGAGCCGCCGGGTGATCGCCGTGCTGCCGAGCTTCGCGGGCGCGCTGCACGTGGCCCGGGGCACCGACGTCGTCTGCGTCACGCCCGCCCGGCTGGGCCGTTCGATGCTGGAGACGCTGGGGCTGCGGACGTTCCCGATTCCCGTGGTGCTGCCGGAGGTGGTGCTCGGTATGGCCTGGCACCCCCGCAACCACCACGACCGGACGCACGCGCTGCTGCGGGAGCGCACCCGCCGGATCATGGCCCGCGCCGCGGGCCTGCCGTGATCTTTTCGATGAACGACGAAGCAGCGGTACCCATGAATGGTACCGCCATTTCAGCGAGTCGATTTTTCGGAAATCGGACATAAAACGATCTTGCCGAATTTCCGTGAGCCGTTTGAATTGCGTCCGAACGGCCGTCGAAGCAGCGCCTCGTAAATGCATACACTACGCGCGAAGTGTTCAGATGCTTCGTCGAACTGGAGGATGCCATGCAAACTGTGGATTCCACGGCCGTGCTGGAAGGCTGGCTGTCGGGTTCGGAATCGGTACACGGCCTGGCGAACCCGGCCGGCCCGCTCTACGTCGGCGGGAAAGCCGCCGAGGCCGCGCTGGTCGACCCGACCGACATGCTGTACGCGTTCTGTTCGAGCCCGACCGGCTCCCACGGCAGCTGGTGCTGCTGACGAGATCGGTTATCGGTACGCGCCCGCCATTCCCCTCGCGGGAGTGCGCGGGCGCACTCGGATCGGATCAGGCGGAGGCCGGCATGCTCGACGCAGTGGACAACGAAACCCTCCCGTTCGGCGGCCCGGTGGAACGGCTCACCCGGCCGTGGCGGACCACGCTGGCGGGCGAGCTCGACGCGATTCCCGGCCTGGCCCCGGACGAGCGTGACCTGATCCTGGCCGCCGGGAGCGAGGCGTTGGTCCAGTCCTTGCACGCGAAGCTGTCCCGCGTGTTCCTGATCGAGCTGCACGCGCGGCGGCTGGCCGCCGGCGCGGCCGGAGACGGCGAAATCTGGGCGGATTACGTCGAAGAAGCGACGCGCGAGGGCTACCTGACGAGCATCGAAGGGCGCTACCCGGTCCTGCCGCGGCGAGTCGAGCGGGTCGCGCGGGCGTCCGTGGCCGCCGTCGCCGGCTTCGCCGCCCGGCTGGCCGCCGACCGCCCCGCCTTCGACGAGCCGCTGCGCGGACCACTGAACGCGGTCGTGTTCGGGCGGGGTGACACGCACCGGGGCGGCCTGACCGTCAGCCGGGTCGACGTCGGGGCCGGAACCATCATGTACAAGCCGCGGAACTCGGCGATCGACGTGGCGCTCGCGGCGCTGATCGAGGACGTCTACGCACAGTTCCCCGGCGCGCCGGGGCCCGCCGAGCGGATCCGGGTGCCGCGGGTGCTGCAGCGCGACGGCTACGGATGGGCCGACTACGTCGAGCCGCGCTACTGCGCCGACGAGCGGGAGCTGGGCGTCTTCTACCGCAACCTCGGACACTGGCTGGCCGTCCTGCGGCTGTGCGGCGGCACCGACATGCACGCGGAGAACATGATCGCGGCGGGTCCGGTGCCGGTCGTCGTGGACGCCGAGACGTTGTTCGACGCCCCCGCGGAGTTCCCGGCCAGCGGGCAGGGCGACGCCGTGGACGTCGCGACCGCGTCGATCCGCCGGACGGTCCTGCGCACCGGCCTGCTCCCGGTGCGCGGCACGGGATACGCGCTGGGCGGGGTGGACATCTCCGGGATCGGCGCGCTGCCCGGGCAGCAGCCCCGGATCCCGGCGCCGGTGATCGCCGACGCGGGCACGGCCGCCGCGCGCCTGCAGGTCGACCTCGTCGACGTGCCGGCCGCGGGCAACCACCCCAGCCCGAAGCCGGTGCTGCACGCCCACTGGGACCGCGTGCTCGAAGGGTTCCGGGAGATGACCGCGCACCTGCACCGCCTCGACGCGTCTCCCACCGGCGACGTGCACCACCTGCTCCGGCACTTCGACGGCGCCGAAGCCCGCCGGATCCTGCGGCCGACGCAGGCCTACGTCGACATCGGCCGGATGCTGTGGCACCCGGCGTCCCTGCACGACGAAGCGGCCGCGATCGAACGCGGGCGGGACATCCTGCTCCGCAACGCGCAGGTCCTGCACGGCGCGCCCCAGGACCGGCCGACCATCGACGCGGAGATCGCCGACCTGCTGGCCGGGGACGTCCCGTTGTTCAGCTTCACCGTCGACGACGCGGCGATCGCGGCGTCGGTGGCCGACTGGCGCGGGGCGGACCTGCCGTTCGAGGAGTCGATCATCCAGGACGCCCTCGTCGGCGCCTACCTCAACGAACGCACCCTGCCATCGCGCCGCCAGTACCCGGCGCACGAGCCGCACGGCCGGGACCGGGACCACCGGCGGCGGGCGCTGGCCGCGCGGCTGGTCCGGCAGCTGTGCGACGGCGGGGTGCATGGCGCGGACGGCACGGTCACCTGGATCAGCCCGGTGTTCACCCCGGCGGGCTGGTCGATCCGCGTCCTGCCCGCCGACCTGTACACCGGCCAGGGCGGGGTGGTGCTCACGCTGGCCGAATACCTGGCCGAGGTGCGCGCCGGCCGCGCCGACGAGGTCGCCGGCGTGCAGGAGTGCTTCGACGGGGCGCTACGGGTGCTGATGAGCGTCGAGGAGCTGACCGAGACGCCGTCGGCCGGGGCGTTCAGCGGTGCGGCGTCGCAGGTGTGGACGTGGCTCGCGCTGCACCGCGTGCTGGGCTGGGACTGGCTGCCGGAGCGGGCGGCCGAGCGGGCCGGGCTGTTCACCGACGGCCGCATGATCGCCGAGGACCGCGAGGTCGACCTGCTCAACGGCGTCGCGGGCGCCGCGGTGCCGCTGCTCGGCCTCGCCGCAACCGGCCGCCCGGAGTGGCTCCCGGTGGCCGCGGCGGTCGGCAACCGCCTGGTGGAACTGGCCGTGCACGAGGACTACGGAGCACGCTGGCCCACCCGGCTCAACCCCGAGGGCATCGGCGGCTTCGCCCACGGCGCAACCGGCATCGGCTGGACCCTGATGCGCCTCGCGCTCAGCGACGCCGGCACGGTCGCGGAACGGGCTACCTGGCGGGAGCTGGCGGAGCGGGCGTTCGCCTACCAGGAATGGCTGTACCGCCCGGAGGAGGGCAACTGGTTCGACGCCCGCACCGGCAGTGAAGAGGACTTCTTCACCAGCTGGTGCCACGGCAGCGCCGGCATCGGGCTGGCGGCGCTCGACCTGCACCGCCGCACCGGCGAGGGGCGGTGGCTGGAGATGGCCGGCCGCGCCGCCCGCGCGAGTGCCGCCGAAGGCTTCGGCTGGAGCCACACGCTGTGCCACGGAGACATGGGAATGTGGGAGGTGCTCGACGCGATCCGCCAGGCCGAACCGTCCTGGGACGGCCCGGACCGCGACGAGATCGACGCGGAACTCCTGACCGGCCTGGAGCAGCGCGGCCCGGTCGGCGGCCTGGCTCGCGAGGCGTTTTCACCGAGCCTGATGTCCGGGTTGGCCGGGGTGGTGCACGGGCTGCTCCGCATGCATCCCGAGCAGCGCCTGCCGTCCCCGCTCCTGCTGGACTGAGGACTGGGTCTCGCCTGAAGGGCTCGCGGTGACGTCATCGCCCGGTGCGGGGGGCCGGAGCTCATCGGTTTGGCCGGCCATTTATCTGTAACCCGGCGGCCGGCATCGGCGACTTCGATGACACCCACGTTCCGAGGAGGTCAGATGAAGCCGTTCTTTTGTCACACGAATCGTCCTTTCGGTGTTATCCGCAAGGTGGTCGTCGTCGCCGGATTGCTGGGCATCGCCGTGTCGATGAATTGTGCGCCGGCCCAAGCGGTTCCTGGCCGCGCGAGCCGTGGCGACGCGGAAGCCGTCCTGCACGCGAGCGGCACCGGCGGAGCAGCCATCCGGAACCACGGCCCGGTCCACGGCGGCTCCCCGGCCGACATCGACGGCCGGGTGTCCATTCGCGTGCTGCAGCCGGTCGACGGCCGGCACTTCTGCCAGGACGACTGGCACGTCATCCTGGTGGCGGAACACATCGGTGGAGACAAGTCGTTCACCATGCAGAACGCCAAGGCGGAATTGAACTCCGTGCGGCTGGACTTCTTTCTCGACGGCGCCCCGCTGGCCACCGAGCGCACGTCGATCAAACGGTTCTTGGACCCGGGCTTCTTCGAGTTGGAAGAGGCATACTTTTTCCAGCAGGGCGCCATCATGGCACCCGGCGACCTGACGGTCGGCCCGCATTCATTGCGGGTGGTGGAAACCGACCCGGCCGGTAGCGGGGAGAACGACATCACGGTCTGGATCGATGCCACGGGCACCGGCGCCTGCCTTTGACTCCGGTGCTCTGCAGCCGTGAACGGCCCACAGCGCCCAGGACACTGGGGGTGCCGCTGGCTCTGGTGACGGCTGGACTGGCCTTGGCCGGTCCAGCCGGTCGGAGTCCCGCGTGCCGCTCCAGTGCGGGGCGATCCCCGACCTCGGCTACGACGCCGGTTCGGCGGAACCCGCCTCACCAGCCTCGTGTTTTGAGCGAACCTCGCCTTCGGCGCACTGTACGAGGCCTATCTCAACGCCGGGCTGACCAGATTCGACCGCGAACACGGCACGGAGGGCCCGAGTTTGTTCTGCCGCCGGTTCTTAACATTCACTTACGTTGGCCGGTCGGCGGTGTCTCCCGAGGTGTGGAGTCCCTAACGTCTGTCTGTGCCGCCGTCCCGTTTTCCCTTGTACCACAAGGAAAGGACGAGTACATGGACACGTCCCTGGTTCGACGCCTGTCGGCGGAGCTCGCCGGCACGGCCATCCTGTGCCTGTTCGGCATCGGCGCCGCGGTGTCCGTCGCGGCGGCCCGGGCCGGCGGGCCCGGCCTGCTGATCGTCGCGCTGGCACACGGGCTCGCGCTGGCCATCGCGATCTACGCCTTCGGTTCGGTGTCGGGTGGGCACTTCAACCCGACGGTCACCGTCGCGCTGGCCGCGCGTGGCCGGTTCTCGTGGCGGGAAGTCCCCGCCTACGTGGTCGCGCAGCTCGCCGGTGGCGTGCTCGGTGCCGCACTGGTCTATGCCACCTACGGCGACACCGCCACCGCCGCCGGGCTGGGCGCCACGACCTTCGGCACCGGGGTCGGCTACGTCCAGGCGCTGGTGGCCGAGGCGATCGGCGCTTTCATCCTGGTCACCGCGGTGTTCACGCTGGCTGTCGCGCCGAACGCGCCCAAGGGCGTGGCCGGGATCGGGATCGGGCTCGCGCTGGCCACCCAGATCATGGTGTTCGGTCCGCTCACCGGTGCCTCGGTGAACCTGGCCCGCACCTTCGGCCCGGACGCGGTGCTGGCCCTCGCCGGCGAGGATGCCGCGTGGTGGCAGCTTTTCGCCTACCTCGCCGGCCCGCTCGCCGGCGGTCTGGCCGCCGCGTTCCTGTGCGACTACCTCGTCACCCGCCGGCCGGCGGTCAAGGCCGGGGTGTGACGTGAACGGCGAAGACCCGTGCCGTGCCTGTGTCCTGCGAACCGCCGCCGCGCTCGGCTGGACTCTCGACGACGCCCCGCCCACCGTGGCGCCGCGGCATCGTTGCCCGTTGAATCGGAACGATCCGGCCCAAGTCGGCGCGCAACGGGACGGACCGGTCGCCGACGGCTGAGCCGCCGGAATTGCCGGCCGGCTACCACGTGCTGGTCCAGCAGTTCCAGGCCATCCTTGGCAGTCCCAGGTCACCGGCTTGGCCGGGCTCGACGCCCCCCGCCGAGCGGCTGCCGCGCAACCGCCGCGCGAGCCGCGGAACCGGGCTCCTCTTGTCAAGATCCGGTCAAGCCGTCGAGGAACACCCGCACCAGTCGCTCTGCCGGTTCCGACGGCTCCCGCGTGACCAGCTCCGACGCCAGTGCCGCCTCGTGCATCTCGAACAGCAGGGCCAGGTCCGCGGGTTCGATGTCCGCGCGCACGGTGCCTTCGCGCTGGGCCTGCTCCAGAGCCGGGCGCAGCAGCGAAACCAGGGCGTGGGCGTGGTGGCGGCGGCTGCGCTCCGGCAGTTCGCGGAACAGCCGGACGAGCGGGCGGCGCCGAGCCTGCATGGCCAGCACCGATCCCAGCAGTTCGCGGAACGGCTCCCGGCCGCGGACCCGGTTCTTGAGCGCGGCGAGGTGGTGCGCGGCGACGGCCAGCGCGAGCGCCGTGCGGTCGGGGAAGTGGCGGTAGACGGTCGCGCGGCCGAGGCCGGTGCGGCGGGCCACCGCGTCCAGTGCGACGTCGGCGTCCTCGCTGAACGCTTCGTCGGCCGCGCGCAGGATCGCCTCGCGGTTGCGCCGGGCGTCGACGCGCCGGGGTACGGCCGCGGACGGTCGCGCTGCGCGCATGAGGCCCGACCCTACTCGTGAGTAGTGAGACGGGCAATCCGTTCCATCTCTCGCTTCGGGTTCCTACAGTCACCGAAAGTCACGATCACGGCCGGAGGAACCCGCTCATGCGCACCCTGAACCGCCGCACCCTCCTGCAGGGCGCCATCGCCTTCGGTGGCGTCGCCGCGCTCGGAGCGGGCCGCGTGCCGGTCAGCCGGGAAGAACACCGGGTCGTCGTCATCGGGTCCGGGTTCGGCGGCGGGGTCACCGCGCTGCGGCTCGCCCAGGCCGGGGTGCCGGTGCTGGTGCTCGAACGCGGCCGGCGGTGGCCGACCGGGCCGGACGCCGAGACGTTCCCGCACCCGACGTCGGCGCCCGACAAGCGGATCTTCTGGCTGGGCTCGGCGCCGGCGTTGCCGGGCCTGCCGTCGCTGCCGCCGTTCGAGCGCTACACCGGCCTGCTCGAGCAGGTCACCGGCCGGGGGATGAGCATGATGTGCGCGGCCGGCGTCGGCGGTGGCTCGCTGGTCTACCAAGGCATGACGCTGCAGCCGACGGCCGAGCTGTTCCACGCCTGCTTCCCCGAGCAGCTCGACTACGCGCGGCTGGACGCCGAGTACTACCCGCGCGTCGCCGCGATGCTCGGCATCGCCGCCGCACCGGACGCCCTCGTCGAGAGCACGCCCTACAAGGCGTCCCGGATCTTCGCCCGCAACGCGCGCAACGCCGGCTATTCCGTCGAGAAGATCCCGATGCCGATCGACTGGGACTACGCCCTGCGCGAGCTCGACGGCGAGCTGAAACCGTCCTACACCAACGGCGACTGCGCGCTCGGGGTGAACAACGGCGGCAAGCACTCGGTCGACGTCACCTACCTCGCCGCCGCCGAGGCCACCGGCCGCTGCACCGTCGCCGTCCTGCACAACGTCACCGACGTCGCGCTGGCGCCCGACGGCCGGTGGGAAATCCGCGTGGACCGCATCGACACCGCCGGGAACGTGCTGGAGAAGAAGGTCTTGACGGCGAAGGCGCTCGTCATGGCGGCCGGGACGGCGAACACGACGCGGCTGCTGATGCGGGCGGGCGCGAAGGGCGACATCCCCGACCTGCCCGACGGGCTCGGCGCCGGCTGGGGCAGCAACGGCGACCGCATCTACACCTGGACGAACCTCGCCGACGACTTCGGCGCCCCGCAGGGCGGCCCGGTCGTCTACGGCAGCAAGGAGTGGGCCGACCCCGCGACGGCCAACACCGTCATCCAGGCGTCGCTGCCGCCGCTGCCGGACCTGCGGACCACGATGCTCGTCGGGTACGGCGTCAGCGAAGGCCGCGGCCGGTTCGTCTACGACGCGGCGAAGGACGACGCCGTGCTGCACTGGCCCTCCGGCGCCGACGCGAAGCTGAGCGCCCGCATCCACGAACGGATCACCCGCATCGCCGGCCCGCTCGGCGTGCTGCTCGACACCACCGCCGTCGCGCCGAGCACCTGGCACCCGCTCGGCGGCGCCGCCATGGGCTCGGTCTGCGACCTGGACGGCCGCGTGCTCGGCCACCGCGGCCTCTACGTGCTCGACGGCGCCCTGATGCCGGGCACGACCGCGGCCTGCAACCCGTCCATGACCATCGCCGCGCTCGCCGAGCGCGCGCTGGACCACCTGATCGCCCGAGACGTCGACCGCGTCTTCTGATCCCGAGCGGACTCAACGAGGAGTTCCCGTGCGCCGAAGTCCTTTCCGGACGGTCCTGCTGGCCGTCGTCATCACCCTGCTCTCCGCGGTGTCCGCGAGCGCCGCGACCGCCGATCCGCCGCGCGGCCCGGACGGTGACGCCTTCTACACGCCGCCGAGCCCGCTGCCGGCGGGCGCCGACGGCGACGTCGTCTGGTGGCGGCCGCTGCCGGATTCCGGCAGTGCCGAGGGGTACCTCGTGCTGTACCGGTCGAGGTCCGCGACGGACACGCCGATCGCGCTGTCGGGCCGGGTCCTGGTGCCGGCGGCGCCGTGGACCGGCCCGGGACCGCGCCCGATCGTCTCGGTCGCCAGCGGCACCCGCGGCATCGGCGACCGCTGCGCGCCGTCGAAGTTCCAGCCGGACTACGAGAAGCCGCTGTTCGTCGACGCCATGCTGAGCCGCGGCTGGGCTGTCGCGATCACCGACTACGAGGGCCTCGGCACGCCGGGCCGGCACACCTACGTCGTCGGACGCTCGGAGGGCCACACGGTGATCGACGCCGTCCGCGCGGCCACCCGGCTCCCCGCCGCCGGCCTGGCCGCCGGCGGGCCGGTCGCGTTCTCCGGGTACTCCCAAGGCGGCGGAGGAGCGGCCTGGGCGGGCGAACTGGCCCCGTCGTACGCACCGGAGCTGCACGTCGCCGGCATCACCGCCGGTGGCACCCCCGCGGACCTGAACGTGGTGGCCGAGAACCTCGACGGCGGCGTCGGGTTCGGCTTCCTGCTGCTCTCGGCGCTCGGCCTGGACGCGGCCTACCCCGAGCTGGACCTGCCCGTCTACCTCAACGACCGCGGCCGCACGCTGTACGCGACGCAGCAGGACGCGTGCGTCGACGCGGTGTTCGGCTACGCCTTCGGGCACATCGCCGACTACACGACGGCGAACCCGCTCACCACGGCGAAGTGGCAGAAGCGGCTGGCCGAGAACGAACTGGGCGCCCGGCCGCCGCGGGCGCCGATCTTCCTGTTCCACGGCGGCCTCGACGAAATCATCCCGTTGGCGCAGGCGCAGACCCTGCGGCGCGAGTACTGCGCGGCCGGGGTCGACGTCACGTGGGGCACCTACGTCGGCGAGCACGTGACGACGCTGGCGTTCTCCGCGGGCGATGTCGTGCGCTACCTGGCCGACCGGTTCGCGGGCAAGCCCGCCCGCTCCGGCTGCTGAGCGATCTCCGCCCGCGGACGTCGTGACCGGCGAAGCCCGCCCTTCGGCCCTTATCAGGCGGCTCCGGAGTTGGTTGACTTCCGTGCGTGAGGATCCCGGGTGCGCTGCTCATCGTCCTGCTCGCCGCCGCCGGCGTCGTCGTTCCGGTGGCCCGGGCCGAGGCGGACCCGCCGCCCTGGACCGGGCCGCTCAGCACCCGCGGCCGGTACATCGTCGACGCGCACGGCGACCGCTTCAAGCTGAAGGCGGCCAACTGGCACGGCGCGAGCGGCACGTGGACCGGCTCCGGCGACGTGACCGACCCGGCGAATCACCACGCCGGCGAGATCGCCTACCAGACCCCGCTCGGGCTGGACCGCGCGTCCGTCGACACCGTCATCGACGGGCTCGCGCGGCTCGGCCTCAACAGCGTCCGGCTGCAGTTCTCCAACGCGATGCTGCACGACACCCGGCCCGTCCCGGACCTGGCCGCCAACCCGGACCTGCACGGCTTCACGCCGCTGCAGGTCTACGACCGCGTCGTCGAGCGGCTGACCGCGCGCGGGTTCGCCGTCGTCCTCAACAACCACACCACCACCTCGCGCTGGTGCTGCGGGCTCGACGGCAACGAACGCTGGAACACCGCGCAGACCGAGCAGCAGTGGCAGGACGACTGGCTGTTCATGGCGCGCCGCTACGCCGCGAACAAGCGCGTCGTCGGCGCCGACCTGTACAACGAGGTGCGCCGCAACACCTTCGACGACCCCAACTGGGGCTGGGGCAACGGCACCGACTGGCAGCGCGCGAGCCAGCAGGTCGCCGACCGCATCCTCACCGAAGCGAACCGCGACCTGCTGATCTTCGTCGAGGGCATCAACTGGACCGGGCTGCCGATCGACGGCTTCCCGCACGGCCGGCCGACGCTGGAACCCGCCCGGACGCTGTCGCACACGCTCGTGGACTCGGGCAAGCTGGTCTATTCGGCGCACTTCTACGGCTACACCGGGCCCAACCACTCCGGCGCGACCGGCGTCGGCGAAACGCACGACCCGCGCTACCGCGACCTCGCACCCCAGCAACTGCGGGACGTGCTGTACCGGCAGGCGTTCTTCGTCTCGGCCGACACCGGCAAGCACTACACCGCGCCGCTGTGGATCAGCGAATTCGGCGAAGGCCGCAACACCACCGACCCGGCGTCACGCGCGTTCTTCGAAAACTTCGTGAACTACCTCGCCGAGACCGACACGGACTTCGCCTACTGGCCCGCGGTCGGCTTCCAGACCGACGGCTCCGGCGACGGCTGGGCCCTGCTCGAGTACGACCCGGCGGGCCGCCGCATCGACGTGCTCGACGGCACCGATTGGCGCGGCCCGGCCTGGCAGCGGCTGATCTCGGCGCCGTCCCGGACCGGGCCGATCCCGGCCTCGGAACACTGGTCGATGCTGAACCTCGACTACGGCGACTTCCCGGCGTCGCGCCAGGTCCGGGCGCTGCCGGACTGGAACTCCGGCGCCCGCAAGGGTGTCTGTCCGGACGGCCAGCGGCTCGCCGGCCTGGCCCACACCGGCAACCGCGGCCTGTGCACCGGGACGCTCCCCGCCCCGGCCGGGTACGTGGTCGTGCGCGACGAGACCTACGTCGACACCGACTGGGCGTCCGGCTACACCAAGACGCAGTGCCCGCCCGGCCACGCGGTCGTCGGGTACAGCGTCCAGGGCGCGGCCTTCTCGGCGGTGTTGTGCGCCCGGTCGGCGACACCGCTGGGCCGCACGGGCCGCACGGTGTGGTTCGACCGCGGCGACAACCGGCCCTCCGGCGACCCCGGCGGCGACTTCGCGACCGGCAACTACAAGGGCCAGTGTGCGCCGGGGGAATACCTCGCCGGCGTCGCCTACACCGGCCGGATCGGTTCGAGCCGGACACCGGACGCGCTGCTCTGCCGGTCCTAGGGCCTGCCCTCGAAGCGAGTTTCGCGACGATCGTGTCCGCCAGCTTGCTCGCCCGCGCCGGTGGCACCTTGAACTCGCGGGCTTGCCGGTACGCGCGCCCCCGTATGCGCCCAAGCTGCTCCTCGGCCCACGGGATTCCCCGCGGCTCCGCGGGATCGACGCCCACCACCGCGCTGTCCGGCTCGTCGGTGGGCGGCGCGAACCGCCGGAATCCCCGCTTGGTCCAAGCGCGGATCGTGGACGCGCCCTTCCGGCGGCGGAAATACGCGCGGCACCGCTCCGGGAACAACCCCAGTTCATCGGGTGCGACGTCGGCCACCACCTCGCGCGCCAGATCGACGACCACACGCCGGTCCGCACCTGGCTTACCCATGACGCAACCGCCCTCCGCCGGTACACGACAATGCCGTTATAGCGGAGTGGCGCCCATTCGTCACACCACGTCAATGCGCGTGAATCGGCTCGTGAACCGAAGGGGAATCACCGGCAAAGCGCCGCGGCGGGAATTCGATCCGTCAGCCGATCATCAAGCCGTCCGGGCGGCCGGTGCCGTTTCGTCCGCCAAAGCTCGCTCGGCGCGCAACGCGATGCGCAGGTTGAGCCGTTCTCGCGGGTCGTCCAGGCGCGCGCCGAACAGGGTGCGCAGCCGGCGGAGGCGGTTGCGGGCCGTTTGCGGGTGGATGCCGAGCCGGGTCGCGACTTCCGGGGCGCCACCGCGGGCGTCGAGCACCGCCGCGAGGGTTTCGGCGAGCGTGCCGCGCCGGTTCCCGGGCAGCCCGGCCAGGGGTGCCAGGCTGTGCGCGGCGAGTGCGCGGGTGAGCGGCTCGTCCGCGAACAGGCACTGCGTGGTCAGGTGGTCGGGCCAGCGGAGGACGCCGTCGCGAGGGAGCACGCCGCGGTCCCGCAGTGCCCAGGCCCGCCGGGCCCAGCGCAGCGAGGTGGCCGCCTCGGCCGGGGGGACGGCCGGTCCGGTCGCGGCCGGGCCGTGGCCGAGCAGCCGCGCCGGGTCGGGGTGGGCCGGGAGGAGCAGGTACGGCGGTTCGGCGGTGAGGTCGGCGAGCAGTCCGGGGTCGCACGGGGCGATGCGTAGGCCGGGCGCCACGACGACGGCCAGCACGCGCTCGGGCGGCGGCCACTTCGCGCGCGCGGCCAGGTCGGTCCAGGGCCGGCCGGCCATCAGTTCGCGCAGCAGGTCCCGTCGCAGGTCGGTGGCGGACGGCGGTTGCGCGGCCCGGAAGGCCTCGGTCGACAGGCGGCTCAAGACGTCGACGCACCGGAGCAGGGCCTCCACCCCGGCGGCGACGGCACCCGGGTGCGCCAGGCGGCCCAGCTCGGCCACGATCGGAAGGCCGCCGCGCCCGCCCGCCCGGTAGGCGCGCGTGAGCCGGTCGAGGTCGCCGCCCGCCGCGTGCTCCGCGACGCCGGCGCGGCGGAAGGCGTCCGCACCCGCGGCGATCCCGGCGGGGACCGGCCGGGAGCCGCGCACCAGCGCGGCCACGAACTCCGTCGCGCTCGCGTCGAACAGTGCGGCGTGCCGGGGGACGGCGTGCCGGACACCGGCGACGACCGCGCGGGCGATCGCCGCCACGACGCCGTCGGGCAGGGGCTGGGGGACGGTCATCGTCGACCTCCGGAGCGGGCGGGCATCGCTGGCGCGCCGAGTCTGGGCGGCGAGAGCCGCTGCCCGCGTCGATGAATACACGTATTTCCGGCTGATCGGCGCAACGGCGGTTGGGCCACATGGACACGAACACCGCGACCGATCAAGATGGGAAGCGGAGGCACGGTGGACGACGGCGGCGTGAGCGCGCGGCGGGACCTGACGAGTTACGTGGGCCGCGCCGAGGACGAAGCCCAGGTGCGGCGCTTGCTGGGCGCGAGCCGCCTGGTCACGTTGACCGGTCCCGGTGGCGTGGGCAAGACCCGGCTCGCCTGCCGGGTCGCCGGCTCGGTGACCCGGGCCTTCTCCGACGGCGTCGCGATGGCCGGGTTCGCCGGGTTGCGCGACGGCACCCTGGTGACCCGCACGCTCGCCGACTGCTTGGGCCTGCACGACACGGCCGCCCGGACCGCCCGGGACACCGTGCTGGCCCACCTGCGCGACCGGCGGATGCTCCTCGTGCTGGACAACTGCGAGCACCTCGTCGCCGACTGCGCCGAGCTGGTGGGCGTCCTGCTGCGGCAGTGCCCGGGCCTGGTGGTCCTGGCGACCAGCCGGTGTTCGCTCGGGGTCGCGGGCGAGCGGATCGTGCCGGTGACGCCGCTGGCCGTCCCTCCGGAGAACGCCCGGACCGTCGCGGACGCGGTCGCCTACGACGCGGTCCGGCTGTTCGCCGACCGGGCGGCCGAGGTGCTGCCGTCGTTCCGGCTCACCGAAGGCGACGTGGCGTCCGTGGTGGCGTTGTGCCGGCAGCTGGACGGCCTGCCGCTGGCCGTCGAGCTCGCCGCGGCGCGCACCCGCGTGCTCTCGCCCGGGCAGATCGTCGCCCGGATGGGGGACAGCCTGGCGCTGCTGACCACCGGCGCGAGGTCGCTGCCGGAGCGCCACCGCAGCTTGCGGGCCACCATCGAGTGGAGCCATTCCCTGTGCACGGACGTCGAGCGGGCGGTCTGGGAGTGCTGCTCGGTCTTCGCGGCTGCGTTCGACCTGTCCGCCGCCGAGGACGTCTGCGCGGTTCCCGGGCTCGATGGCTTCGCGGTGCTGGACGCCGTGGACGGACTGGTCGACAAGTCGGTGCTGCTGCGCGTCGGAGGAACGAACGGCATTCGGTTCCGGATGCTCGAGGCCCTGCGCGAGTTCGGTCAGGAACGGCTGACCGCCACCGGGACCGCCGAGGTCGTGGCCCGGCGGCACCGCGACCACCACGCGCGGCTGCTCGGGCAGGCCGGCGCCGAGTGGTTCGGCCCCCGGCGCGACGACTGGTTCGCCCGCCTGTCCGACCGGCACGCGGACCTCCGGGCGGCGCTGTCGTGGTCGCTGCGCACCCCCGAGGAGGCCACGGTCGCGCTCCGGATGGCGAGCGACGTGATCGAGTACTGGATGGCCCGGGGTGCCGCGTGGGAGATCCGGGAGTGGTTCGATCGTGCGCTCGCCGTCGCGCCCGACGACGCCCCGGGGCGAGCGACGGCGCAGGCCCGCGCGGCCTTGTGCGCCGCCCTGCACGCGGATCTGGACGGGGCCAGGCACCGGCTGAAGCTCGCCGAAGCCGGCAGCGACGACGACGCGGTGCCGTACATCCGCCACGCGCGGGCCTTCGTGGCGCTGCTCGCGGTCGAGCCGCGTGCGCTGGAGAACGCCGCCGAGGCCGTGCGGATCTTCGGTGCCCGGGGCGAGCCACGCCATCAGCTGCACCCGCTGTTCATCCAGGCGGTGGCGACGGCGTTCCGCGGTGACCTCGCCGGTGCGCGGCGCCTGCTGGACCGGATGCTGCGGCTGTGCGAATCGGGGCAGGACGAGTCCTACCGGTCCATGGCCCTGTTCGGACGGGGCACGGCCGAGATCCTCTTCGGCGGTGACCTCGGTGTCGGGGAACGCGCGATGCGCGACGCGCTGGAGATCGACCTGCGGGGGCCGGACGTGCTGTCGGCGGCGTACCGGGTGGACGGGCTGGCGTGGGCCTCGGCCAAGCGCGCGGACTGGCCGGGGGCGGCGAGGTTGTTCGGCACGGCGGCGACGTTGTGGGACCGGTGTGGAGCGGAGCCGGACATCGCGGTGTCGCTGGCCCACCGGGAGCTGCTCGCGGCCACTCGCGACGCGCTCGGCGAAGCGCGGTTCGAGAAGGCGTTCGCCGAGGGACACCGGCGGAATCCTCACGACATCCTGGCACCCGAGGCGCCCACGGCTCCGGAGTGCGAGGAGGCCGCCGGGAACGCGGTCCTGCCGCCGCTGACCCGGCGCGAGTCGGAGATCGCCAGGCTGGTCGCGACCGGGTTGAGCAACCGCGAGATCGCCGTCCGCCTGGTCATCGCCCAGCGGACCGCGGAAACCCACCTCCAGCACATCCTGAACAAACTGGACCTCGCGAACCGGACCCAGGTCGCGGTCTGGGTGAACGAGCGGCTTGCTTCCCGGACGGGACGCGGATCCGGGCCGGGGTGATCGGCTCGGCCATGGCGTCCGTCGGCGCATGAGCCGCGCGTGGTCCCATCGAATGGCCCATCACGGCCAGCCGGTTCCGGTCCACCGGGTCTTCGGCCTGGCTCGAATCCGCGACGCAATGCAGCGCCGCGCCCTGGGAGGCGAGCCGCGCGGACGTACCAGGCGATCGCGGCTTCGGACTCGAGGAACCCGGCGCGACGGCGACGGCCCCGAATTTGCTTCCCGCCACCGAAACCCCGGCCGGGACCGGCCTTCTCCGTCATGATCGCGCAGCGGGCCCGTCCCGGAAGCGGCCGGGAAACCAGCGGTCAGGGCGCCGGGACCCATGGCGTCCCTCGGCGCATGAGCCGCGCGTGCACCCGGGTTGTCCCTGCGTGCACCGCGCCTACCGGAACGGTGCCCCGGCCGGACAAGGTCGGACCATGACGAAGCTGAGCGCCGAGCAGATCGCCCGGCACGCCTACGCGGCCGGGTTCCGCGGCCAGGGCCTGACCACCGCGGTCGCCGTCGCGCTGGCCGAGTCCGGCGGGCGGACCACCGCGCACAACGCCACCCCGCCGGACGATTCCTACGGGCTCTGGCAGATCAACATGCTGGGCGCGCTCGGCCCGGACCGGCGCCGCCAGTACCACCTGAAGTCCGACGACCAGTTGTTCGACCCGGACACCAACGCCCGGGTCGCGAACCGCATCTCGGGTGACGGCCACGACTTCACGCCCTGGTCGACGTACACGAACGGGGCGTACCAGCACCACCTGACGGCCGCGCGCAAGGCCGCCCAAGACGTCATCGAGCACCACGGCCAGCCCCAGGCACGAGGAGGGGGCAGCCCGCTGCGGGTGGACGACGCGGTGCTGCACGCCTATGTGCACCGGACCCGGCACGTCGCCGACGCGCTGGGCACCGCGACCGGGCAGCTGCGCGACGTCCGCGAGATCGCCCGCGACAGCTTCGGGAAGGTCGGCGAGGAGTCGGGGTTCGCCGACGCGCTGGCCGGGTTCGGGCTGGCGCTGCAGCGGCAGGTCAAGGGCGTCGGCGCGCACGCCGACGGGCTCGCGTCGGCCGCGGGGAAAGCCGCGAAGTCCTATCGCGACCACGAGACGGCCACCGCCGCCGCGCTGAACGGAAAGGGCTGACATGGACACCGACGCGCTCGCGCGCTCCTTCGCGAAGGACCTCATCGCGCACCGCAACAAGCTTGCCGGCAAGGCCGAAGACGCCATCCGCGCCGAGTACGCCCTGCACCAGGTGGCGGGGGCGCTGGACGCCCAGCACGACGCCTACCACAAGGAAAGCGCCACGGTCCTGGACCACTGGCACGGCCGCGGCGCCGACGGCTTCCGCCACCACAGCGCGAAGCTGACGAAGGAGCTGCGGATCACCGGTGGCGCCGGCGCGGCGGCGGAGAAGGTCGTCGCGCACGTGGCGTCCACAGTGGACAGCGGGCACACGGCCGTGCAGCGGCTGGTCGACGAGTACACCGCCCAGGCCAAGCAGGTTCTCGACGCCGGTGTCGCGGCCGGGACGCAGGCGGCGCTGATGCGGGCCGTCGGGCACGCCGCGGACCTGGCGCCGCGGTACACGCGGCAGTCGGCGTCGACGCTGCGACAGGTCGATGCCGAACTCAAGGCGGCGGCGAAGAAACTGCACGAGCTACGGAAGGACCTGACCCACGACGGGGTCGGCGACAAGGCGGTGAAGACGACGCACCCCAGCAAGGTCCCGGGCCGGCGCCGGGAGATCGTCCACGCGGCGAGGAAAGAACTGGGTACGCGCGAAAACCCGCCGGGCAGCAACCGGAACCCGTACGGGCCGACCGCCGCGTGGTGCTCCTCGTTCGCGACGGCGATGTGGCGCAAGGCCGGGGTGAAGATTCCGGTGCTGCCCTTCAGCGGTGACGTCTACCACTGGGGCGAACGCAACGGGCACGCCTACGGCAAGCACGCGCTGCACGAAGCGAAGCCGGGAGACGTGCTGATCTTCGGCACCGGCCCGCAGAACACGTCGACGAGCACGCACATCGGCATCGTCGAGAAGGTCGAAGGGAACCAGGTCACGATGATCGAGGGCAACTCCGGGGACGCCGTCCGCCGGAACACGCACACGCTCTCGGCGTCGACGTTCTACGGAGGGGTCCACCCGTGATCACCGGAAAAGCCGCCGACCGGACGGTCGCCGTCGAGGTCGCGCCCGGTGGGGCGCTGCGGGAGCTGACCCTGGAAGCCGCGGCGCTGCGGCTGGAGCCGGCCGAGCTGGCGCGCCGGATCCTGGTGCTGACGGCGGCCGCGTCGGCGCGGGCCACGGCTTCCCTGTGGCACACCCGGGACGGGGTGGCCGCCCTCGGCCTGCCGGAGCCGGGGGAAGCCGCGGAAGAGACCACACCGGACAGCTGGCGGGCGCAGTGACCAGGACGGCCGTGGAGCTGGCCGACGACGCTTTCGCGGCCCCGGAGCCGGGATACGGGGCTCGGCTGGCGGCGATCCGCGCTTCCGCGGCGGATGACGGCGTTTCCGTGGTCGTCGACCTGCACGGCGCGCTGGTGGACCTGCGGTTCGACCGGTGGGCGCCGGACCGGTCGCCGGGGGAGCTGGCCGAGGTCATCCGGCGGCTGTCCGCGGAGGCGGGTGCAGCTGCCCTGCGACAAGGCCGCGAGCTGCTCGGGGACTTGCTGCCGGACGAACCCAGGACGGCCGCGCGCCCTCGCCGCCGGCCGCCGGAGCCCGACGAGGACACCCTGGTCCCGGCGACCTGGGCAACGTGACAGCGGGTCGTGGGGGGGGTGTGGGGGGGTGTGTGCGCCCAACACAAACACCCCCCCCCGCGCGGGGCGGGGGGCGGGGGCGGGGGGCAGCCGGCGCCCCCCGCCGGGCCCCCGGCCCGGGGCCAAGCGCCCGGGGGGGGGGTGGGCTGCGGGGGGTCAAACCCCCCCCAACCCCCCCCCCCACGAGCCGCGGGAGACTGCTCAGCGGACGTCGTCGACCATGCGCGCCAAGCGGTCGGCCAGCCAGGCGCCGTCGGCCGGGGTCACCGTCACCCACGGCTCACCGCCCACGTCCTCCGGGATCACCGCGTACCGGCCGGCCGCCGTGTCGAACCAGGCCAGCACCGGGCTCCGGCCCGCCGGGCCGGTCGCCGCCAGCTGGCCGGCCGCGTACCGCTGCGCCGTCACCAGCGTCGCCAGCGGTCGGACGGCGCGGCCGGTGATCCCGGCCGTGCTCAGCGCCCGCTCGAACGCGTCGTACCCGCTGCGCGCGTAGGCGTCCATCGCCGCCGAATACGCCGCACGCGGCAGCCGCAGCTGGTCACCCGGGCCCGCCTCGAGATCGCCCACCATCCGGGCCACCGCGGCGACCACGCCGTCCGGGCGCACCGGCTCCAGCACCACGTCGCGGTCGTCCAGCACGGCGAGCACGCCGGCACCGGCCCGCGCCGCCGCGAGCAGCCGCCACGGCGCTTCACCCAGCACCAGCGCGTCGACGCTCACCGTCGGCGAACCCAGCAGCACGACCAGGTCCGCCAGGTCCGGGTCGACGTCGTCCCCGTCGGTGAACCCGGCCTCGGCGAGGCCGGCGAACACCTGGACGCCCAGGTCGTCGCGTTCAGCGTACGTCGCGCCGTGCGACGGCACGTCGAACGGGTACGGCGGTGGCCCGCCCGGCCCCAGGTCCTCCCAGAGGAGATCGAATTCCAGATGCGACAGGATCACTCCCGCCGCCGTCGCGGTGCGCCGCGCCATGGTCCCCCTTCCCGAGCCGAGTGGCCGCCATCGGGCACGATGGTGCCGATGGCCGAGCCGCAGTCGTTGGACGTCCCCGCGAGCGGGTACCTCGTCGTCCGCGCGTCCGGGGCGGCGGCCGCGCGCGCCGCGATCCTCGGCGGCCGCAAGGACCCCGAGGACGTCCAGCTGCTGCTGCGCTGTCCCGTCCCGCGCGCGGTCGCCGAATCCGGCGCGAAGCTGACGTTCGCCGACGCGACGCTGCACCTGCAGCCCTCCGGCGTCGTGATGCTGACCGTCGCGGCGGCGAAGCTGTCGATCTCCTTCGCCGAGCTGCGGCCGCTGATGTTCCGCCCGGTCGAGGTCGAGGCGCCGCTGCGTTCGCTGTTCGCCGGCGCCGTCGCGCACGTCGTGGCGGCCGGTCCGCGGCTCGACCCGCACGGGCTCGCGCACCACCTGCTCGGCCTGGCCGAACTCGTGCTGCGGAGCGCGCTGCGCGTCGAACTCGACCGCGTCGACGCACTCGCGGCCCGGCGGCGCGAAGCCCTGGAGTACATGCGGGCGCACCTCGGCGAGCAGTCGCTCGGCGCGGACAAGATCGCCGAGGCGCTGTACATCTCGCGACGGCGGCTGTACCAGCTGTTCGACGACGGCCAGGGCGTCTCGGAACGGCTCAAGGGCCTGCGGGTCGACCGCGCGAAGGCGTTGCTGGCCGACCCGGCGAAGGCGGGACGCGGGATCGCGGAGATCGCGCGGGACTGCGGGTTCACCAGCGCCCCGCACTTCTCGCGGACGTTCCGCCAGGCGACCGGCCGGACCCCACGCGAGTTCCGGGAGCGGGCCCTGCGGGGGTGAGGTCGACGCCGGCGACGAGCGTCCCGGCCAGGCCGGCGACCTCCAGCCAGCCGCGGCCGCCGGGGGAATGCAGGGTGAACACGGCCGCGCGCGGCCGGTCCGGGTCGAGCACGACGGCCTGCAGCTGAGCGCCGGAAAGGCCGATCCGCTCGACGATCACCACCGGGTAACCACGGCCGGTGCGCGCCTCGCTGACGTCGCGGATACCGGGGGTGTGGTCGGCGAGGAAGTACCCGAGGCCGGCGGCCTCGCCCGGGTTGTCGACCGGGACGACCCCGGCGATGAGCAGGGCGGGATCGGCGTCCCGGTGTTCGACGAGGGCCAGCAGCCCCGCCCGCTGCTCGTGGGCGACCTCCGCGCACTGGACGGCGGCGGCCTCGAGGCCGAGGTCGCGGGCGGCGTCGGGACCGCGCAGCCGGGCCATCAGGACGTGCAGCTCAGCCGTGGTGCGCTCGACCGAGTCCAGGTTCACCGGGGTGATCCCCGGAACGGCGGGCAGTTTCACCGGCCACCCAGTGCGGTGGCGAACGCGCTGACGGCACCCGGCGGCGGCGTGACCGGCACGACGGGCGTCTTCGCGACGGTCACACCCAGCTCGCGCCCGACGGCCGAGAAGGTCTCCAGATGGGTCGCCATCCCGGAGAAGCCCGGCGCTTCAGGCAACGGGGCTCCGTCGCCGAGGGCGCTCAGCCGCTCGGCGACGCGGGTCGCTTCGGTGTTGTGGGCGCGTTCCAGGTCGCGGGCTTCGGTGAGGACGCGGTCGAGGTCGTCCTGGCGGGCCGCGAGCCGGGCGCGGGCTTCGGTGAGGTTCGGCTGGGTGGTGGGAGAGAACTGGGCCTCGGTTTCGGCTTGCTCGACGTCGTCGTGCGCGGCGGTGACGGCTTGGCGCGCCACCGTGGCGCGCCGGTCGAGGTCGTCGGCCCGGCGGTGGTTCGCGACGAGGCTGCCGGCCCAGTCTTCGAGGACTCCGGCGGCGGCGCGGAGAGCGTCCCGGGTGGCGGACAGGCCGGTGGCGGCTCGTTCGGCGCGGTCCGCGAGTGCTTGCGCGGACCGGCCGGCCCACTCGGGGATCGGCCCCGGGGAGTGGATTTCCTCGAGCCCCGCCGCGGTGGCGGTGCAGCGGCGGGCGGCTTCGGCCACCGCGTCGGGGCTGCCGGGGACCGGGTCGAAGCCGAGGCCGCGGAACTCAGCCATGGCCGCGGCCCAGCCGGCCGGAAGCAGGGCTGCCGGGCAGGCAGGCCGACAGGCGCGCGGCGCGCTTCCGGTCAGCCATCGGCACGGCCCAGCTCTTCGGCGGCGGCAGCATCCGCGGCCCGGTAAGCCTTCGCGGCCGTCCGGACACCCGTGGCCACGCCGGCGAAGTCCGTTCCCACCGCTCGTATCCTGCCCGACCACTCGCCGGTCAGCGCGGCGAGCGCCGCCGAGACCGGTGCCGGCCCGAGGTCGTCCGGTGCCGCCAGCGAGTCCGCCGCCGAGCGGTACTCGTCCGCCGTGTCCTCCAGGCGCAGCGCCAACGCGTCGAGGGCCGACGGGTCGGCGTGGAAGCCGGTCATTCGCCGAACACCGGCGGATAGGCCGGCGGGAGGTCGTCGAGCAGGTCGTAACCCTTCGCGTACTTGTCGCGGTGCTCGGTGTCCTCCTCGCGCCGCGGGCCCTGGCCCGGCGGGTACATGCCGTACCCGCCCGCCGGGCCGCGGCCGCTCGTCCCGCCCGGTCCGAAGCCCGCCGTCCCGGCTCCGAGCCGGCCCGCTCCGGCTCGGCCGCCTTCGCCGAGCGCCCCGGCGCCCGGCGTTCCGGCCACGGGAACGCCCGCGAAGCGGGGGCCGTAGCCGGAGCCGGCCGCGGCCGGCGAACCCGGCCCGGCGGCACCGATGACCCCGTCGAGTGCGCCCGGGATCCCGGCGCCGGTGAACGTGGGCGGCAGCGCGGACGCCGTCGACGTCGAATCGTCCGGTCCGGCACCCGGCACGTCGTGGAACCCCTCGTTCGGCGGCGAGGGTGGAGTGCGCGGGACCGGAGGGGCGGGCGGATCGCGGGGGACCGGCGGCGCGGGCGGGGTCCGGACCACCGGTGGCCGCGGTGCGGAACCGGCGCCGGCGGTCACCGCTGGGGCCGTGTCGAACTCCGGGGGCAGCCGGTGGCGGACGTCGTGGCTCGCGCTCTCGTACTGTTCCATCACGCGGACGGCCGCGGCCTTGGCGTCGTCGGCTTCCTTCTTCGTCGGCAGCTTGTCGTCGAGCAGGTCGTTGAGCATGTAGGTGCCTTCGGGGCCGTCGAGCCGCTTCACGGCGTACCCCTGCCGGAACCACCGCTCGGCCCAGTAGTGCACCGGCTCGGGCATCCGGTGCCGGGCTTCGGTGACCACCGACGTGTACGTGTCGAGGCCGGCGCCGACGCGCTGGGCGTTGTCGCCCACCGTCGCCGCCCAGCCGGTCAGCCGGTTCACCGATTCGGTGGCCTGGTCCGCCGACGGCCCCTGCCACGACTCCCGCAGCTTTCCGACCAGCGCCGACACCTCGTCGGTCGCGGAGCTGACGCCGGCGGCCACCTCCTTCCACCAGGCGGCGTGCTGGTCGAGTTTCGCCGGGACGGCCGACTGCACCATGTCCCACAGTTCGCGGTGCTCGTAGCTGTCCCAGTTGATCCGGCCGAACGTGGCCTCGCGGTTGTTGACCGCCTTTTCCCGGCGGACACGCCGGGCCTTCACCCGCTGCCGGGCGGTCGGGGCGTGGTGTGTCGAGTAGAACTCAGGCATCCGCTTCCCCCGTCGGCAGCGCGGCCGCGGCCTCTTCGTCGTTGCCCTGGTGCATCGTCACGACGGTGTCGAGCGTCTGCCGCAGCACCGCCAGCTCAGCCAGGTACGACTGCAGCGCGGCCTGGACCCCGCCGGCCTCGGCGCCACCGCGCACCGCGAACGAGCGGCGCATCCAGTGGGCGACCGGTCCCTTGCCGTCTGCCAGGCCGGTGTCGAGGGCGCGGGCCGTTTCGAGGTGCCGGCTCAGCTCGTCGTAGCGCTCGTCGATGGCCCGTTTGACGTCTTCGACCCCGTCGTAGTGGAGTTCGATGCCGCCGGTGCTCGCGGCGGTCACCGGCCCCGCGATGACCAGCTCATTCGTCTCGCGTTGCCGCTCCGCGCGCAGCTGCCGCCGCGCGTCGGCCTCGTCGCGCACAGTCGCCATGAAAAAAAGGTCCTCCCTCGCCGCCCAGGCGTCCATCCTGGCCAATGCCGGCGGCGTTGAGAAGAGCGACCCACCCGGGTGCACGGGTGGACACGAAGACTGCACGGGCGGATAGGGCGGGCGTGGCGACGCATGGTCGCCACCCCTCACTCGATCGAGGGAGACGCGGCTCGAACGGCTCAGTGGCGGCCGCGGCGGGAGGCGCTGCGGGCGAGTGCGTCGACACGCTCGCGGACCCGGTCGTCGGCGCGGTAGACCGCCAGCAACGCCCGGATCCGGGTGTTGGCGTCCGCCCCGTCGTCCACGCGGCCCTGGCGCAGCACCCGGGCGTCGTCGGGGTGCAGATAAACGCTCACCCGGTGCGCCGTGACGGTTTCGGAGGTGAGGATCCGCGGGTCCTCGTGGTGTTCGGCATCTGGGTCGCCGGCGTCGTCTGCCCGCTCTCTGCTGGCCATTTCGTCCTCGTTTTGTCGGCACGGTTGATCACTCCTTTCGAGTCTGATCACGTGGGGCGGGAATGACCAGACGGCCATTGGAGTGACAACCCGGCGCGTCGCCCACTTGTCCCAGTCGCCACGATCGGGGCAGGCCAGGGTGCGTCCACAAGCTACTCGACCGATTAAGCAAAACCGCGGGAAAGTGTTTTGACGCATTCACGTGAAATCGTCAAACACAATGGTGTAATTGCGCCGATGTGACGAATGGCGACGAGAAACACTTCATTTCCGCGGTTTCGCGCCTACAGTTCACCTCGTCGTTGCCCCCCTTTGATCGGAGAAGACCGTGGCTCTCGAAAAGATGTCCGACCAGTTCCAGGGACTGCCGATGGAATCGCTCATCGGCGGTCCGCTGACCGCGGCCTGCAACGCGCAGGTGATGCTCGCCAACTCCACCGCCACCTACATCAACACCGTCGGCTTCGACCGGCCCGCGGACGGCCCGGTCACCGACCCGGCCGGCTTCGCCCGGCTGCGGACGGTGAAGTTCGCCTTCCAGCGCCCGCGCGAAGTGCCGCCCACCGGGGACGCCGGCGGCGACGGGCAGGCGGTGACCGAGGACGTCAGCCTGTCGGTGCCGTTGCTGTCCATGGTCCCGGTGCCGAACCTGCAGGTGGACACCGTCGACGTCGCGTTCGACATGGAGGTCAAGTCCGCCGAGCAGTCGAAGGACAGCAAGGACGTCGAAGCCTCGCTTGACGCCAAGGGGGAAGGCCGGATCGGGCCGTTCAGCCTCTCGGTGTCGGTGCACGGCAAGGTCGCGACCCACCAGGAGAACACCCGCAGCTCGGACAACTCCGCCAAGTACCACGTGGCGGTGAAGGCGACCAACCACGCGATGCCCGAAGGTCTCGCCCGCGTCTTCGACATCATGGCGACCTCGATCGCGCCGGTGACGACGGTCATGCCGGACAAGCCCGCCGACAAGGCGGTCGCGGCGAAATGAGCTCCGAGACCGTCGCGACCATCCTGCGGGCGCTGCACCACGCGGTGCTCGACGCCCAGCGGCTGGCCGAAGAGGAGCACGTGCGGCAGCTGCGCCGGCACACGCTCGACGAGTCCGGCGACACCCGCGCGCCGCAGCTGCTGCCCGTCACGATCCCGGGCACCCTGCCCGAGGCCGAAGACCAGGAGATCCAGGTCCCGGTGCTCGCGCTCGCGCCGCCGCACCCGCTGCGGATCCACGACCTGACCGTCAGCTTCCGCGCCCGGCTGCTCGGTCTCGGCGCGGTCCCGGACGCGCCGGCCGCCACGGCTCCGCTGCTGGCGTCACTGGGTTCGGGAACCGAGGGCGACGTCGCCCAGTTCAAGGTCACCTTCGAGACCGGTGAGCGGCCCGAGGCGTTCGCCCGGCTGCTCGACCGGATGACCACGAACAACGTGCCGTGAAAGGAGAACAGCCATGACCGCACCGGATCCGCCGGCCGACACCCTGTCGCTGGACCAGATGATCGCCGCGCCCGTCGTGTCGGCGGCCCGAGCGGCCGAAGCGCTCGCGGACGCTTCGGCGGACTTCGTACGCCGGGTCGGCGTGGACGAGCACGGCGCGGTCCGCACCGTCGACTTCGCGTTCAGCCGTCCCGTCGAACCGCCGGGCCCGGCGGACGAGCAGGCGGTGGTGGGCGAAGACGTCCACGTCTCACTGCCGCTGCTGGCCCTGGTTTCGGTGCCCAGCCTGCGGATCGACACCTTCGAGACGCACTTCAGCCTCGAAATCCGCTCCCTGGCGCCGGCCGCCGGCGACACCGGGGAACCGCCGCAGGTGCTCGTGAAACCCGCTGCCCAGCGGGAAAACACGCGGGACACGGACAAGACGGCGAAGTACACGGTCGACCTGCGCGCGTCGGCGGCGCCGCCTTCGGAGGCGCTGGCGCGCGTGCTCGACCTGATGGCCCAGTCGGTCACCGCGGTCCCCCGGCCGCCGGCGAAGGCGTGACCGGTGGACACCGTCGCCGAGGGGCTGCGGACGCTGTTCCGCGAGCTGAACGGCGAATTCGGCGCGGTCGGCATGCGGGCGCTGGAAGCCGCGTACTGGATCACCGCGCCGGACGGCGCCCGAGCCGTGCGCGTCACGGTCGACGGCGCCCGCGCCTGGGTGTCCGCATCGCCGGTGCCGGCGCCCGCGTGCCTCACCGTCCGGCGGCGCCCGGGCCGGCTGATGGTGCGCTGGGCGCCGGTGCCGGACGCGGCGGCCTACGTCGTCCGGCTGGTGCGCGGCGGGGTCACCGTGCGCACGCTCACCGTCCGCGACACGACGGCGGTGGTGCCGTTCTGCCCGCTGCGCCGCGGCCGCCGGTGCGCGGTCGTGGTCGCGGCCCGCAACCGGGTCCGCGGGCCCGGGACGGCTGTTCCCGTGAAAACCCGTTCACACAAAGAAAGGTGAAAACCATGGATTACGAGAAGATCAGCTCGAAGGTGCGCGGCTCCGGAGTGCAGGAGTTCAGCCAGTCGGCCGAAGCCGCCCGCGAGCGCGTGACCATCGGCAACGGCGTCTGCCGGGCCCTGGTCGTGCAGTGGCTGGCGGCGAAGGCTCGCGGCGAGGACTACTGGACGAACCGCGGGACCGTGGCCGAGCCGCTGCTGGCGGCGGTGACGCTCCTGACGAAGGCGGTCGACCTGCAGGCGGAGTACAAACGCGTGGCGCAGTCGCGGTTCGTCGTCGACCCCGCCACGGAAAACGCGCTGTCGGCCGCCGGCCTCGGGTTCGTCATCCGCCACACCACGGCGTCGGCCCAGTGGGGGTTCGCGACGGACAAGCCGAACGACGAACTCGAGAAGATCGTCGGTGCGGCGTTCGACCGGCATTCGCGGGCGTTCATCCTGTCGATCAAGGGCAAGTCGGGCGGCCACTCCCTGGGCTTGTACCGGTCCGCGCGCGGGGACGTCCGGCTGTTCGACCCGAACATCGGCGAGTTCTCGGCGAAGTCGGCGGCCGAGCTGCGGACGCTCCTGCTGGCGATCGGCGCGGCCTACCGGGAGCACCGGATCGACCTCCACGACAGCTACATCCTGTGGAGCTTCGCCGACTGACGCGGCCGGGGCCGCACCGCGGGGGCGCTCGCGGTGCGGCCCCCGGCCGATGGGGACGTTCGTGCGGCAAAACTGCCCTGAATACTCTCGTCCGCGCCGCCGCCCGAGACCGCCGGCCCGGCAGGTGTACATGGTGGTGGGGGCGACCGCGAGTGGGCAGTCGACGGGGGAACGGGGCGCTGTGGAGCGGACGACGTGTTGCGTCGTGGGCGGTGGCCCGGCGGGCATGGTGCTCGGCTTGCTGCTCGCGAGAGCCGGGGTCGAGGTCACGGTGCTGGAGAAGCACGAAGACTTCCTGCACGACTTCCGCGGCGACACCGTGCATCCGGCGACCCTGCAGCTGCTCGACGAGCTGGGGCTTGGGGAGCGGTTCGCACGGTTGCCCCAGACGCGGATCACCGACGTGGTCTTGCCCGACGGAGCCGGCGGCGTGCGGCGGATCGGTGATTTCGGTGCGTTGCGCAGGTGGGGAGTGCGGCATCCGTACGTGGCGATCGTTCCCCAGTGGGACCTGCTGAACCTGCTCGCCGACGCCGCGCGGGCGGAGCCGGCGTTCCGGCTCGAAATGGGGGCCGCGGTGACCTCCCTGGTCCACGAGCGCGGCCGGGTCGCCGGGGTCCGCTACCGCACGAGCGGGCCCGGCGGCGAGCAGGTCGAAGGCGAGATCCGGGCGGACCTCACGGTGGCGTGCAACGGCCGGAATTCGGTACTGCCGGCGGCGGCCGGGCTGGGGGTGACCGAGTTCGACGTTCCGTTCGACACCTGGTGGTTCCGGCTCTCGCGTCGCGAAGGCGAGCAGGTCGAACAGCTGACCCGGCGGCCGGGCCGGGGCCGGTTCGCGATCGTCATCCCCCGGGAGGGCTACTTCCAGATCGGGTACGTCGCACGCAAGGGCACCGACAGCCTGCTGCGTGCCCGCGGCATCGACGCGTTCCGGCGTGACGTGGCCGAACTCCTCCCGGAGTACGCCGACCGAGCCGGCGAGCTGGTCTCGATGGACGACGTCAAGCTTCTCGACGTCCGGCTCAACCGGCTGCGCCGATGGCACGCCGAGGGCTTGCTGTGCATCGGCGACGCCGCGCACGCCATGTCGCCGGTCGGGGGCGTGGGCATCAACCTCGCCGTCCAGGACGCCGTCGCGACCGCGACCTTGCTGGCCGGGCCGCTCCAGCGGGGTGCGGTGCGCGGGACCGACCTCGCCCGGATCCGGCGGCGCCGGTTGCCGTCACTGCTGCTGGTGCAGGCCTTGCAGCGGATCATGCACACCGACCTCGCCGGCCCGATCGTGTCCGGGCGGCAAGCGGGTCCGCCGGGCTGGCTCATGACCGCGGCGCAGTGGTTGCCGATCCTCCGGACGCTCGCGGTGTACCTCGTGGGCGTGGGGCTGCGACCGGAGCGAGCTCCGGCGTCCGCCCGACGCGTCGTCACGCCGGAAGTGTTGCCGGGCTGATCGCGGCGGGCATCAGCGGATCACCGATGGCTCGATCGGGTGACGTTCCGGCCGGCCGATCAACCGGCGTCCGCCCTCCGGCGTGGTCGCCGTACAGCCGCACGGCCTGTTCCGAGGGAGACACACGTGAAGAAGTTCGCCATGCTGCTCGCCGTCTTGCTGACGGCGACCGGCCTCGTCACGCTGCCCGCCACCGCTTCGGCGGCGACCAATTGCAGCGGCACCCTGATCGACCGCAAAGTCGTGAGTTACGGCGGCGCGGACATCGCCGAGCTGGCGGTGTACTTCAACACATCGACGGGCGTGAACTGCGCCCGGATGAACCACCTCGGCGTCACGTACGGCCAGCCGTACCGCACCGCGGTGTTCATCGTCGCCTGCACCGAGACGAGCCCCGCGGCGGTGTGCCACTACTACGGCAGCCCGGACGCGCAGGACAGCACCTACTCGTATTACGCGGGCCCGGTCGACGTGACGGCGAGCGGCCGGTGCATCCACGCGGCCGGGGACATCTACTACCCATCGGCGTCGAACAAGCGGCACGTCGAGACCTCACCGGCGGCGAGCCACTGCGGCTGAGTGGCACCCGCTCGGCGCACTCTCGAACAGTGACGCGTCAGGGGGAGCGGTTCGCCCACCAGGTCTGGCCGGATTCGGGCAGGGTGGGCACGACGGTGACGTCACCGCGCTCGCCGAACCGTTGCCGGAAGCCGACTTTCTCGCGGCCGGGAGCACGGCGCACCCGGACCTGGTCACGGCCGGTGGGCGTGACCTGATCACCGGTGACGAGGGTGACCGTGCGGCCGGCGTGCTGCGGTCCGGTTCCGGCGCCGGCGATCGCGGGCGAGGCCGGGGTGGACGGTGTCGGCGCCGCTGTGATGGCGGCGAACCGGAATCGTCCCGTCGTCACGAGGTCGCCCCCACCGCGTCGACCACGAGCTGGTCGTTGGTGGACCAGCCGAGCACAGTGCCGGCCGGCACCCCGGCGCGGCCGGCCGCGATCATCCTGGTGCCGAGGATCCGGGAGCTCACCGGGTCGAGGATGAGTTCCGTGCGGACGCCTTCGTCGGCGCGCCCGATGGCCACCCCGCCGCGGCCGGCGAAATCGATCTGCCCGGGTGTCCGCTCGATGCCGGGCAACAGGGCGATGGCCTGGTACAGCGCCGTGCGCACGCCGGGGGGCAGCAGCGCGTCCGTCCTGGCCGCGAAGGACACGGCGGTCTTGTACGTGAGGTAGTCGTCGCTGTGCTTCGGGTTCGACCCCGCCGCCGCGTGGAACACGTCGAGCAGCCGCCGGGGGTCGGTGGGCAGGTTCGCCACCCAGGACAACGTCGGATTGCCCACGCCCGGTTCGGTGGCAGCGGGCGGCTCTTCGCGCTTCGGATCGCCGTGGGCATCCGGATCCGGGATCACGAGTGTGTGCGGGGTGGGCAGGGCCCGGCCCCGCTCGGCGAGCTTCCGCGCATCCCGGTCGGTCAACGGACGGGCGTCGATGTCGGTCGTCGTCTTGCGGCGCACCGTCCGCAGGCCGTCCGCGGCCAGCCACAGTTCGGACTCGGACTCGGACAGCACCCGGGCCACGTCCTCCTCCCCGTACTCGGTGAATTGCCCGTCCGGGCCTCGTTTGAGGACGATTTCGTCGACGATCTGCCCGCGGTCGTGCGAGTACACGAACTGATCGGCGCGGATCGACAGCGGCCGGAGCCCCGAGGTGTGCGCGGCGAGGACCACCAGGGTGTCCCGTGCCGAAGTCTCCGCCCCGACGAGTGGTGCGGGAGCAGGCGGGCTGACGGCGCCCGGCGGGGTCGCGTGTCCCGCAGGCAGGACCGCGACCGCGGTGATCCCCGCCCCGGCGACCACGGTGACCACGGCGGCGGCCAGCGCGAGGCCACCGTGGCGAGGCGTCCGCCGCGCGACACGGGAGTGCGGTTCGCCGAAGGCGCCGGCACGCATCCGAGCCAGGCTTTCGGTGGACAATTCGGGAGCCGGGAAAGCGGAACGAAGCAGTTCGAGGTCGCGGCTGCCGCCGGGGGCTTGCTTCTGGGTCATCGGATCGTCTCTCCGGGAGCCTGGGGACGGGCGTGGTCGGGAAGGGCGGCCTGCAAGCGTTTCCTCGCGCGGTGCAAGGTCGAGCGGACCGTGCCGACCGGTACGGAGAGCGCGGTCGCGATCTCCTCGTAGCCGAGGTCCGCCAACGCGTAGAGCAGCAGCACGTCCCGTTGCTTGCGGGGCATCTCGGCGAGGGCCTTGTTCAGCAGCCGCGCGTAACCGACGGCGTGGATCCGGTTGATCGCGCGCTGCGCGGGGTCGTCGGAACTGACGCCGGTCCCGCCCGCCCGGGCCATCGTCCGGTACCGCGTCGACTCCTGCCGGCGGCGGCGCCGGACCAGGTTGGTCGCGATGCCGTACAGCCACGGCAGGGCCCCGGAGTGGCTCGGGTCGTAGCGGTCACGCTGCCGGAAGGCCAGGCAGAACGTCTCGGAGACCAGGTCTTCCGCGACCTCTGGCCCGACTCTGGCAGCACAGTACCGATGCAGCGGGCGGGCATGTCGGTCGAACAGCACGCCGAAGGTCTCGGCATCGCCGGCGATCAGCTCGGCATCGGTCACGTCCGAGACGGGACCGGCAGGCAGCAACCGGTCGTTCCCCCTTGCGGACCGCAATGGTGTCATGCCCCTGTTTTGCCGTCCCGGCCGTTTTCAGTTCCACAGTTCCCGGTGCCGGCCGGGCAAGGACAGCGTGATCAACCCGCCGCACCTGGCGCGGGATCACGGACGCCTGGCGGTGAGCATGGTCTCGGCGTAGACCGCTACGTCCGCCGTGCGACGATCTGCGGAGGACCCGGATCGGACGAAGGAGCCCCAGACCTTGCCCTCGGTGCACGCTCTGTGGTCCCCCGGCCGGGGTCTGCTGCTGTGGGCGGAGCACGACCGAGGCCCGGCCGGCACGGGGAGCCGTTCGGCGCGGATCGCGCTTCCGCATCCGTTCGCGGTCTCCAGTGCGCAGCTGACCGCTCTGCATCCCGGCAAGCCCACGTCGGTGACCTTGTTGCTGCCGTCGCGGGCGAACCGGCCGCTCGCCTCCTCCGAGCCGGCGGGCGGTCGACGGCGGGTGCCGTCGTTGCGGCCGTGGTCGGTGCCGGCGTTGATCGTGGACGCGAGCGAGCTGGAGGACCTCGACGACTTGGCCTCGTACGGTTCTTCGGTCACTTACCTGCGGGCGGTGGCCCGTCTGGCCGGGGACCTGGTGCGGCGTGGGCGGGTGCTGCCGACGCTGGTCCGCCGGGGCGATGCGGCGGAGGCCCGGTGGCGTCCGGTGCTGCAGGGCGTGGATTTCGTCGCGTTCGACGCGCTGGTCGCCGCGATGCCGCCGGTCGGGCGGGCCGAACAGATCGCGCCGCTCACCGGGGCCTCGCCGCGCGCGCTCGTCACCGATGCCCTCCACGTCCTGGTCGATGCGGCGGTCCGGGACCGGCTGGCGCGGGCGGATCTGCCCGTCGACCTGCGCGGGGGCGGAGACGCGGCCGGGGTGTGGCTGGCCGCTCTGCAGGGCGGCGTTCCCCGCGTCGAGCTGCCGCTGGCCGAGCTCGGTGTCCTGGCCGGCGCCGTCGCGAAGTGGGACGAGGTCGCCGATACCGACGTCGTCGACGGCCGGGCGTGCTTCCGGCTGGCCGAGGTCGCCACCCTGCGCCGAGCGACCGAGGACGATCCCGACGACCAGACCGGCGACGGCACGAAGTGGCAGCTGCAGTTCCTCCTGCGCGCCACCGCCGATCCGAGCTTGCTGCTGTCGGCGGGGCAGATCTGGTCGGGTGAGGCGAACGGGCTGGTCCGGGACCCGAGGGGGTTGTTCATCGCCGAGCTGGGCCGGGCCGCGCTGGTGGAACCGATGCTCGCGCCGGCCTTGCGCCGGACCCAGCCGTCCGAGTACGACCTGACCGTCGGCGAAGCCGAACAGTTCCTCACCTCGGGCGCGACCCGGCTGGTCGAGGCCAGGTTCGAAGTGCAGCTCCCGGCCACCTGGGACGGGCGGCGCCGGCTCGGGCTCCGGCTGTCGGTCCGCAGCACGCCGTCGGAGCAGGTCGTCGCCCGCAGCCGGGTGGGCCGCGACGAGCTGGGTGGGTTCCGCTGGTCGATCGCGGTGGGCGACGACGAAATCGGTGAAGAAGAGCTGGCCAGGCTCGTCGCGGCGAAGGCATCGCTGGTGCGGCTGCGGGGCCGGTGGATCAGCGTCGACGCCGACCGGCTCCGCGCCGGGCTCGAGTTCCTGCGCCGCGACCCGCACCGGCACACCCGGGCCCCGGCCGCGGCCGAGCTGCTGGAACTCGTCCACCTCGCGGAGGTGACGCCGCTCCCGGTCACCGGCGTCAGCGCCGGCGGCTGGGTCGGGGACGTCCTGGCCGGGCGGGTCCACCAGGACCTTCAGCCGGTCGGGCTGCCGCCGTCGTTCCGCGCCACGCTGCGGCCCTACCAGCAGCGGGGTGTCGCCTGGCTGGCGTTCATGTCGGCGCTGGGACTCGGTGCGTGCCTGGCCGACGACATGGGCCTCGGCAAAACGGTCCAGACGCTGGCGCTCGAGGCCGTCGAGCGGGCCGAGGACGATCGCCGCCCGACGCTGGTGCTGTGCCCGATGTCGCTGGTCGGCATGTGGCAGCGGGAGGCGGCGACCTTCGCCCCGGGCTTGCGTGTCCGCGCCCACCACGGCAGCGCCCGCGCGCACGGGGACGCGCTCGCCGCGCAGATCGCCGCGGCCGACCTCGTCGTCACGACCTACGCCACCGCCGCCCGTGACGCCGGCGAACTCGAGACGGTCGCCTGGCGACGCCTGGTGCTCGACGAAGCGCACGCCATCAAGAACGCCGACACGGCGACGGCCAAGGCGGTGCGGCGGTTCACCGCCGAGCATCGGCTCGCACTGACCGGCACCCCGGTCGAAAACCGGCTGGCGGACCTGTGGTCGATCCTGGACCTGCTCAACCCCGGGCTGCTCGGCAGCAGGTTCGAGTTCCGCCGGCGGTTCGCGGGCCCGATCGAGCGCCGCGGCGACACCGCCACGGCCGCCGACCTGCGCCGGCTCACGCAGCCGTACCTGCTGCGCCGGGTGAAGACGGACCCCGCGATCGTCCCGGAGCTGCCGGCAAAGCTCGAAATCCGGCAGGAATACCGGCTCACCCGCGAACAGGGCACGCTGTACTGCGCGATCGTCGACGAAATGATGAAGAAGATCGAGAACAGCCAGGGCATCAAACGCCGTGGCCACATCCTCGCCGCGATCACGAAGCTCAAGCAGGTCTGCAACCACCCCGCGCACCTGCTGCACGACGGGTCCCCGATCGGGCAGCGCTCCGGCAAGGTCAGCCGCCTCGAAGAGATCCTGGCGGAAATCCTGGCCTCGGGCGATCGGGTGCTGTGCTTCACGCAGTACACCGAATTCGGTCATCTGCTCGTGCCCCATCTGGCGGACCGGCTCGGCGCCGAAGTCGCGTTCTTGCACGGCGGCTTGGGAAAAGGGGCGCGAGACGCGATCGTGGAACGCTTCCAAGCCGGCGACGGGCCGCGGATCCTCTTGCTTTCGCTCAAGGCCGGCGGCTCCGGGCTCACGCTGACCGCCGCCGGCCAGGTCCTGCACCTGGACCGCTGGTGGAACCCGGCGGTGGAAAGCCAGGCCACCGACCGGGCGTTCCGGATCGGGCAGCGACGCACCGTCCAGGTCCGGAAGTTCGTCTGCCCGGGCACCATCGAGGACCGCATCGACACCCTGATCACCAAGAAACGCGCGCTCGCGGGAATGGTCGTCGGCGAGGGCGAAAGCCGGTTCACCGAACTGTCCACGGAGGCGCTGCGCGGGGTGCTCACCCTGGGGGAGGAGGCGATCGATGACTGAGCCGCTCCCGTGGTGGCCGGCCCGGTTCATCCGGGCGTTGACGGCGATCGGTGTCCTCCTGCCCGCCAAGGGCCGGGGACGCGTCGAGTCCCTGGAGGTCGGCGCCGGGCGCGTCGAGGCCGTGGTGCGGGACGACCGCCCGCACCAGGTGAGAATCGGGCTGACGGCGTTCGGGAAGACAGACTGGGCGGCGATCACCCACGCGCTCGCCGCGAAAGCGTCGTCCACGGTCCTGCTGCTCGGCGGCGAGCTGCCCCGCGACGTCGAAGAGACCTTCAAGGCGGTCCGGCTGCCGTTGTTCCCGTCGTCGGCGCGGGAGGTGTCCCTGGACTGCACCTGCCCGGACGCCGAGGTGCCGTGCGGCCACCTGAACGCCGTGTTCTCCGCGCTGGTGGCACGGGTCGCCGACGATCCGTTCACCATCCTGGCGCTGCGCGGCCGAAACCGCGAAGCGCTGCTCGGGGAGCTGAAGGACCGGCTCATCTCGGCCGGGCCGCTCGATCCCGGCGACCGGTCTCCGGCCCTGACCGAGGTCATGGACACGTTCTTCGACTGCGGTCAGGCCCCGGGCCTGGCCGCGCGGCGCCGTTGCACGGGCCGCGGACGTCGGCCGACGCGCTCCTGGACCAGGCCCCGCCGTTCTCGATCACGGCGGGCGGCGAAGACGTCGCCGAGCTGCTCCGGCCGGTGTATCGGGCACTCGCCGGCGAGCACGGCACCCAGGGGGCAGCTCAGTAGACCGAGCGGGGCAGTTCCACGGTTCCGGGCTCCGGCAGAATTCGTTCGGGCCGGATCCGCAGATCCGCTCCCGGCGAGCGTGCGTGGGTTCCGGTGGACGAGCTGCCCCCGACGCCGATGGTCGCCGGTTCCGTCCAGCGTGGCGCGACAACACCGGCGGCCATCCTGCTCGCGGTGGCCTGCGGCCGGGCTGTTTCGCCGTTGCAAGACGTCGCCGAGCTGCTCCGGCCGGGGTACCGGCGCCGATCTCAGGACGCGGTGGTCCGCCGCGGATCTCCGGTCCGCTGCGTTCCCTCCTGGCGGGCGTCGACGGGGACCGCCGCGATGGCTCCCAGCCGATCACCGAGCAGGGTGACGTCGGCGATCTCGAAGCCCGCTGCCGCCAGTAGTTCGGTGAACTCGGCGCGGGTTCGCTCCTTGCCGTCGAAGATGGACAGCATGTACAGGTCCATGATTGCCGTCATCTCGCCGTCCTGTCGCGCGTGGACGCGTTCCTCGGCGAGCAGCTCGATGATCAGGAGCCGCGCGCCGGGAGGCATGGCGGCCCGGCACGTGCGCAGCAGCCGCACGCAGTGCTCCTCGTCCCAGTCGTGCAGGATCTGGCGGAGCAGGTACAGGTCCCCGCCGCCCGGGATCCGCCCGAAGAAGTTGCCCGCCCTGACATCGCACCGGTCCTCCAGGCCGGCGGCCCGCATGCGCTGCCGTGCCTTGACCGCCACTCGCGGCAGGTCCAGCACCACGCCCCGGACGTCCGGGTAGGACCGCAGCAGGTGCTCCAGCAGCGCGCCGTCGCCCGCGCCGACGTCGACGATCTTCCGGTAGCCCGAGAAGTCGAGCCCGGCGACGATCCGGTCGAGGTCCAGGGCGAGCCCGGTCGCCTGCGACTGGTCGAAGATCGCGCGCGTCTCCGGCTTGAGGTCGACGTAGGAGAAGAAGTCGGTGCCGAACGCGGCGGAGAAGGCCGTGTTCCCGGTCCGGAGGGTGACCTCGAACTGGTTCCACGCCTGCCCGATCTCGTTGCCGACCAGCATCGCGGTCGGCAACGCCGAAGCCGTCGCGCCGCTGCGCAACGAGGCGCCCAGCGGGGTCAAGCCGAACGTACCGTCGGCGTGTTCGACGAACACGCCGAACGTCGTCAGCGCGCGCAGGGTTTGCCGCAGTGACGCGGCGTGCGTCGCGGTTCGCCGTGCCAGCTCGCTCGCGGACACGGCGCCGTCCCCGATCAGGTCCGGTATGCGCAGCGCGGCGATGCTGCACAGCGCGCGGGACACGAGGTGGCCGTAGAGCAGCCGCCTCATCCGCAGGGCGTGCTCGACGTCCGATTCCAGTTCGCCCACCAGTCGATGCCCCCTTGACGGCACAGTTCCCTCTCCACGCCAGGGTAGGCGTGGCCATTCGAGCGTTTCCTTGCCTGACAGCAAGTTGCCCCGCGGACGGGACAGCCGGTGACAACTTCTCCCGCCACCCGGGCCGGTCAGCCCGCGAACTTGCCGAGCTCGGCAACGTCCTCTTCGGACAGTCGAAGGCCGGCCGCCGCGACGTTCTCGGCGAGGTGCGCCGGGTTCTTCGTGCCCGGGATCAGCAGGGTGACCGGCGAGTGGGCCAGCAGCCACGCCAGCGCGACCTGCGTGCGCGTGGCGTCGTGCCGCGTGGCGATCGCGTCGAGCGTCTTCTCCTGCTCGTCGCTGGGCGCCATGCCGGGTGGCAGGTGGGTCTTGTCCAGCCCGGGCCGCAGCAGGCCGGCCACCAGCGGGAAGTACGGCACGAACGCGATGCCGTTGTCCTCGCAGCAGGTGAGCACGTCCTGCGAGCCGCGGTCGAGCAGGTGGAACCGGTTCTGCACGGCCACGACCGGCGCGAGCCGGCGTGCCTCCCCGAGCTGGCCGACCGTGACGCCGCTGAGGCCCAGGTGCTTGATCAGCCCGCGTTCGCGCAGCTCCACCAGCGCCTGGAACGAGTCGCCGAAGGACGTCGACTCGTCCGGCAGCGCCAGGCCGTCCCCGCCCACCCGCAGGTACCCCAGGTCGAGCGCGTCCGTGCCCAGCCGGGTCAGGTTCTCCTCGACGTGTGCGCGCAGCGAGCCCGGGGAGCCCGCGGTGAGGAACGCCTTCGACTCGTCCCGCTCGACGCCGACCTTCGTCGCGATGACGAGGTCCTCGCGGTACGGGTGCAACGCCTCGCGGATCAGCTCGTTGGCCACGTGGGGGCCGTAGGCGTCGCTGGTGTCGATGTGGTCGACGCCCAGCTCGACGGCCCGCCGCAGCAGGGCGATCGCGGCGTCGCGGTCCTCCGGCGGACCCCACACCGCCGGGCCGGGAAGCTGCATGGCGCCGTAGCCGAGCCGGTGGACGTCGAGGCCGTCGGCCAAGGTCAGCCGCTGCGGCGCGGCATCGGGTTCGTGGCTCACGCTGGTGCCCTTTCCGTCGTGCGCGCAGACCGCCTGCGACGCGCTGGATGATCCGGTCGTCCGGGAACGCTCATCGCCGCACCAGCACCGGAAGACCGGCGAAGCCGTACGAGCCCTGCCGTTCCCACAGCGAAAGCTGCGCGTCCGGATCCAGCCGGAACCGGTCCAGGTACGGGTAGAGCGCGCGGAAGGCGAGGTCGACCTGCATGCGGGAGAGCGCGGACCCCGGGCAGAAGTGCGGGCCCGCCCCGAAGGCGAGGTGGTCCAGCGCGTTCGGGCGATCGAGGTCGAAGACGTCCGGGTCGGGGTAGTGGCGGGGATCGCGGTTCGCCGAGCCGAGCAGCACGTGCACCAGCTGCCCGGCGCCGATCCGCACCCCGTGCAGCTCGACGTCCTGCTTCGCCCGGCGCAGCAGCCACTGGATCGGGCTGCACAGCCGGAGGTACTCCTCGGCGAAGTCCGGGGTGCGGTCCGGGTCGTCGGTCAGCCGCCGGGCCAGCGCCGGATCGGTCAGCAGCAGGTGGAAGCCGCCGGAGAGCAGGTTCATCGTGGTCTCGTGCCCGGCGGCCACGAACGACCAGGCCAGGGTGGTCAGCTCGGTCCGGGTCATGTCGCCGGCCTCCTGCTGGACGACCAGCTCGCCGAGGATGTCGCCGCGGTTGGGCTTGCCGCGGCGCTCGGCCGCGAGCTCCTCCATGTAGTTGCCGAACTCGATCAGGTCCTCGAGGAAGCCCGGCACCAGCGACGGGTCCAGGCCCGCCGCGACGGCGAAGGCGTCCATCACCGCGCCCGACCAGCGCCGCAGATCGGCCTTGCGGTCGAGCGGGACGCCGAGCATCCCGCCGACCACGCGCAGCGGCAACGGCTCGGCGAACGCCTCGACGAAGTCGACCCGGTCCTTCGTGAGCATGTCGGCGATCAGGCCGTCGACGATCTCCCGCACCCACTCGCCGAGCGTGCTGACCAGGCGGGCGTTGAAGGACCGGTTGGTCATGTGGCGCATCCGGGTGTGCTCGGGCGCGTCCCGGTTGACCAGCATCGGGAAGTTCAGCATGTCGTCCCGGCGGATCTGGGAGGAGAACCGGTTCTTCTCCCGCAGCGCCATCGAGACGTCGTCGTAGCGGCTCAGGACGTAGAAGTCCTCACCGTCCCATGTTCCGTCGCGCACGAGGTGGACCGGCGCCTCGTCGCGCAGCCTCCGGTACACCGGCCACGGGTTGAAGCGGTACTCCGGATCGGCGAGATCAATGGTCAGCGTGTCCACGGGGACGTTCCTCCCGGCTGGCGGCTTCGGCTGGTCGGCATCATCGGCGGGTCGGCGGGTCCACGAATCCGCCGCGGACGTAGGCGTCCAGGTAGGTGTGCACGAGCGAGGTGTCGAGCGGCGGGCACGTCGCATCCAGCGCGGCCTGGGTCGCCGCGGAAGCGGACCGGGGCAGCCGCACGTCGTCGACCGCGTCGTTGAGGAAGGGGATCAGGCCGAGCAGGGCCATGGTGCCCGACCGGCTGCTCACGATTCGGGACCGCCACTCCTCGAACGGCAGCCGGGCCAGGGGATAGCCGTACTCCTCGACGGCGTCGAAGAACTCCGGCCAGGACATCTCCGCGGGGTTGACGAGGTGGAACGTGCGGCCGTGCAGCTCCGGCCGGGTGGACGCCTCCGCCATCGCCGCGGCGACGTAGTCGACGGGGGCGGGCTGCACCGGCATGTCCACGTGGTCCGGCGCGATCCCGGCCTCGACGCACCCCTTGACCATCATGCTCAGGTGGTCCAGGCGGTTGAACGCGCCGGTCGTGCTGTGCCCGCCGGTGTTGATGCGGTGGACGGTGACGGGCACGCCGCGTTCGCCCGCGGTCCGGATCATCCGCTCGGCCACCCACTTGCTCTGCGCGTACCCGACTACCAGTGATCCGCTCGTGTCCGGGTCCGCGTCCTCGGTGACGACGTCGGCGGGGTAGTCGCGCGAGGAGAACACGCCGACGGTCGAGGCGTGGTGGACGGCACGGGGTGCCCCGGCCGTGGCCAGCCGCAGGATCTCGCGGGTGCCGTCCACGTTGGTGGCTTCCAGGCCCTGGTACGGGTAGGTCCACTTCACCTGCGCGCCACAGTGGACGATGGCGCCGGACACGGCGTGCAGCTCGGTGAAGGCGCTCTCGGCCAAGCCGAGCAAGGGTTTCGTGAGGTCGCCGACGACCGGCCGGATCCGCGGGCGGTGCGCCTCGACGCCGACCCCGTAGCGGTCCAGGTTCCCCAGCACCCGCCGCAGCGCGTGGTCCTCGTCCTCCGCGCGCACGAGGCAGTACACCGGACCCGATCGCCGGGCCAGCAGCTCGGCCAGCACGAACGCGCCGACGAAACCCGTGGACCCGGTCAGCAGGACGCCGTCGGGGGCGGATCCGCCGGGCGACGGCGGCTCGTGCGCGGTGATCTCCGGGTCCAGTTCGGCGCGCCGGGTCATCTCGGCCACGGTCATGGTCCGCAACCGGGTCCGCAGCGCGGCCGGCCCGGAGCCGCGGGCCGGGGGCGCCGGGTCCGGAGCGGCCGCGGTGCCGGTGCCGATCTCGGCGGCGACGCGGTCCGCGAGCGATTCGAGCCCGCTGTCGGTGAACAGGCTTTCCAGCGGCAACCGGACCTTCAGGTCGCGCTCGACGGCCGTGCTGAACTCCACCAGCATCAGCGAGTCGAAGATCATCGACAGCGGCGCCTGCCGGTCGATCTCGGCCGGTTCGGTGCGCAGGATGCCCGAGGTCAGCCGGACGAGGTGATCGCCCACCTGCCGGACGCGGTCCTCCTTGCTCGCCGAACGCAGCGCGTCGAGGTCGGCCCCGGCGCTCACCACGGCACCGCTGCCCGGCGTCACCAGCCGTTCCAGCATCCGCGGCGAGATCTCCCGGAACCGGACGCCGGACAGCTCCGCGACCGGGGCGCCGTCCTCGCCGGAGAGAACGAGGTCGCCGACCACCGTGCCGTCCGCGGTCGTGCGCGTCACGACGTGGCAGTGGAACGTCCCGGTGGCCGCCGGCCGGTGGACGGTGATCCGGTCGTAGCCGGTACCCAGCCGCACCGGCCGGTCCGCGTCCGGCCCGGACGGCGCCGCGATCCCCACGAGCTGCACGCACGCGTCCAGCAGCAGCAGGTCGGGCCGCACCCCGGCGAGGACGCCGGCGGCGGCCGGGTCCGGCGCGACGAGCGTGCCCTCCGCGGCGTCCGGCCCGCGGCGTGCCCGGCGGACCAGGCGGAAGCTGGGGCCCAGGACGAAGGACGGGTGCCAGGCCCGGGAGTAGAAGCCGTCGTGGTCGAGTTCCGTGGCGCCGTCGAGGCTGGGCCGGGACACGTCCGCCGGAGGCGGGGCGGCGGAACCGGCCGTGGTGAGCTCGGCCCGCACGTGGAGGTGCCACTCGCCCGCGGCGTCCGCGCCGAAGACGCGGGCGGTCGCCCGTCCGCCCGACGGCGGGTCGACGACGATCTGGACGCGCCGCAGTTCGTCGTCCGCCAGCACCAGCGGACGCGAGAGCGTCACGTCCTCGAGCGACGGCGCGGCGCCGGTCAGTCGTTCCCCGGCCTGCAGCAGCAGTTCCACGAGCACCACACCGGGCACCACGATCCGGCCGTACACCCGGTGTTCGTCGAGGAACGGCATGCGGCGCAGGGACAATTCGGTCTCCGCGACCGCGCCGCCGGTGGCCGGCAGGACGAACCGCGGCCGCAACGGCTCTTCGGCCGGTTTCGACGGATTCGCCCCGGGCGTCCAGAAAGCCTTGCGCTGGAACGGATAGGTGGGCAGGCCCACCACCGGCCGCGGCGGGTTCACCTGATCCCAGCGGACGTCGACGCCCCTGGTCCAGGCCTCGGACAGGGCGTCGAGCAACGCCCGGCGGGTGCCCGGCTCGTCGAGGGCGATGGTGATCCCGTCCGGGGCCGGCCGCGGTGGGCCGGCCGCGCGATCGAGCCAGAACTCCGGGGTCGCCGCCGCCGCGCCGTCCTTGCCGTCGAGCACGAGATCCGTGTGCGGGCGGGTCAGCTTCGTCCGGGCGAGCACGTCGGCGAACTCGTCCGGCGCCGCGGCGGCCAGCTCGGTGCCGTCCTCGGTCGAGAAGACACCGGCGAGCACCGCGGCGGCGTACGCGCCCGCGCCCGAGCCGTCGATCAGCTGCGGGGGGACGCCGGCGGACTGCCACCACCGGCCTCGCTCGATCGCGGCCGCGATGTCGTCCACATCGGACAGCCGGTGGACGGCGAAGGTCACCTTCGGCGCGACGGCGGGACGCCGCCGGGGTGCGGAGCCGGGATCGGCCGCGGCGGTCAGGCCGTCGATCAGCTCGCCGGTGGTCTCCGCGACGATCGCGGCGCGTTCGGCGAGATCGGCGCGGCCGACGCCCGCGGTCCAGGCCACGTCGGCCGGCCCGAGATCACTGCGCGCGGCCACGAACTCGGCGAGCCGACCGGCCGCGGCCCGCAGGGCCGCGGTGGTGGAACCGCTGACCTTGACGACGACCGGCCCCTCGGCGGCGGCTCGCGGTTCGGGCTCGTGCGGCCAGTTTTCGAGGATGGCGTGGGCGTTGGTGCCGCCGAAGCCGAAGGAGGAGATTCCGGCGATGCGGTGGGGTTGGGTCCAGGGGGTGGGGTGGGTGG